>JAOTUD010000375.1 GCA_029864065.1 Gammaproteobacteria bacterium
CGGCCATGTTGATGGGTGCGTTCATGATCCACGGCATGCAGCCTGGCCCCCTGTTGTTCAAGGAAAACGCCCAGCTGATGTACGGTATTTACGGCAGCCTGATGCTGGCCAGCCTGTTTTTGCTGGTCATCGGGCGATTCGGTCTGCGCTTGTTCTGCAAGGCCGTGGATATCCCTGCAATGATTCTTTACCCGATTGTGATTTTCACCTGTCTGATGGGCGCCTACCTGGGGAAATCCTCCCTGTTCGATGTGGGGGTTATGCTCACTTTCGGTTTCATCGGTTACTACATGCGCAAGTTCGACTATTCCTATGTCGCTCTCCTGATCGGTTTTATCCTGGCACCGGAGTGGGAGCGCGCACTGCAACAAGTGGTCATCATTTCAGAAAATGAACCGCTCATGTTCGTGCAGCGCCCCGTTGCCATGGTGCTGATGGGCCTGACCCTCTTTGTGGTCGTGCGCACATTCTGGACCGGCATGAAAGCGAGCAGGAAAAAGCGCGCCGAAGCCAGCGCCGCTGCACTGGATAGGAACGACTGAAAAGGTATTGCGGGCAGTGCCCGGTTCGGGATGTATAGGTACTCGGGTGCTGATCCCGGGTAACTGGGTTGCATTGTCAAGGCAGAAACTGTTTGAAAATTAATAACCTAAGCTTAAAGAGACCGTATCTATGAAAAAAATGACTGATGCCGAATTGAAACAGAAACTGGGTAATTCCTATTTTGCTCCGGTTGGTTTGTACGACAAGACCAAGGACATGCCGTTTCTTGGAAGGGTCAGTTGTAACATCGAGGAAGTAGAAGCAGGTTCCTGGCATGAAATTATTATTGACTACGAGTTGGGGCAATCGGGCATGGCCGACGGCTCCTGGTTCAAGGCCACCTTTCGTTTTTATTCCGACTGGGAGTTGTTCCAGACTACAGATCCTTCAGCGGCCAATTACGTCTCGGCGGAATATCACGCGAGCCCGACGGTTGCAGGACAGAGTCCGGCTTCGGTGCAGAAGTTATCGGTGCGATTTGACCAGAAGGGCCATGAGCGCCCTTTCCAGAAGGCGATTATCGTCGATACCTTCGATGGTTATCTGAAGGCCGGCGACCATATCGTCATTCGCATGGGTGATCGTCGCTTTGGGGGTCCTGGCACCCGCGTGCAGACCTTTACCGAGCAGGATTTCAAATTCCGCTGTTATGTCGATCCATTGGGAACATCCCGCTTTGCCGCGGTGCAACCCGATCTGGTGGTGAATATCAAACCGGGTGTTCCAGCGCTGCTGCAATGGGCAGGTTCGCGGCTAGTCAAACAGGGTGAGAAATTGCCATTACGTGTGCGCGCCGAAGATCAGTGGGGCAATACCTGCTGGAATCGACCTGACAAGATAAAGATTGAAGCGTTACTCGATGGAAATCGGTGTTACGAAAAGGATATCACCTTGCCGGTTGAGGGCTGGAGTGTTTCGCTGCTGGAGGATGTACCAACGGATGCACCTGGCGAACTCGTGATTCGCGCCACCATGCCCGAACATCCCGCGGTCAAGGATCAGACATTCTATGTCTCGATCGACAAGGATCTGACCTATCCCCGAATTTTCTATACGGATTTACACGTCCATTCCAACGACACGATAGGAACCAACTCGACGGAATATAACCTGACCTATGGCAGGGACGTGAGCGGCCTCGATGTGCTCGCTTTTGCCCACAATGACTTTAATATTACGACCGAGCGCTGGAACAGCACAGTGGCTCTAATTCGTGAAATCTGCACAGACGGCGAATTCATTGCCTACCCGGGCACAGAGTGGTGCGGCAGTTCCTGTGCAGGCGGCGATCATAACGTGATTTTTCTGCACGACGGTGAACCGGAATTCCCATTCCTGAAAGATGGAACACACGTACGCTCGGTAGACTGGAATGAGGATTCCGGTACGACCGAAGCGAATCCGGGCGCCTGGCCACTCGAGGAACTTTGGGCGGCTTATATTCATGATCCGGAAGGCCACCTGTTAACCCCGCATGTCGGCGGCCGCCGTTGTATTCTCGACTGGCATCATCCGGAACTGGAAAAGTTGGTTGAAATCGGCTCCGCCTGGGGTCACTTCGGCTGGCTGTATCAGGAGGCGATGGAACGCGGTTACAAGATTGGCGCTAGCATGGCCGGCGACGAACACCGCGGGCGTTGTGGCGGCGGTGTGCCCGGCACGGCGGTTTTCGGAACCAAGGGCGGAATCTCCGGTGTCGTTGCACCTGAATTGACCCGGCAAGCGATTGGCAAGGCACTGCGTGCGCGTCATACTTTTGCGTCGACGGGGGAGCGTACCTTCGGCATTACTACCTGTGGCGACCATATAATGGGTGATGAGTTTGAGCACAAGGGTGCGGCACAGATCAATTATCGATTCCTTGGTTACCGTGGCTGGGACAAACTGATCGCTTACGATCATGGCGGTGAAATCTGGCGGCGCAACCTGCAGCAGGAACTGGGCTACTCCGATCGCAAAATTCGTTTTCGTTGGGGCGGTGCTCGTATCAAAGATCGGTACCGCTGGGCTGCCTGGAAAGGCAAAATCACCATTATCAATGCCGTGATCAACGAGTTTGTCGGGCTCGGATTCGAACACCTCGAGGAAACCTGCTGGCGCGAAAGTGCAACTACAGTGGGTTTTAAAAGCGATACCTACGGCGATGTCGATGCTATCGAACTGGACGTGTCGCACCTGGAGACGGCACAGATCAGAATCGAGGGAACGATCGACGGTTACGTGAAAGTGGGTGATCCCCTGAAAGGCAATCCTTTTGTGCATTGCCCAAGCTTCACCTGGGAACTGACGGGTAAAGATCTGCTGGAAGCGTCCACTTTAAAGAAGGAACTTCCAGGTGTTGATATGTTTCTCGCCATGGACCGTATCAGCGACTCCGCGGCCCCGCGCGAGGTGACGGGTAACTTTGAAATCAGTCCAAACAATGGTCCCCACGGGCATCGGCCGGTCTATATGGTTGCGCATCAGGGTGATGATGCGAAAGTCTGGACCTCGGCGATGTTCATCACCTTCAAGTGACTCCGATGTGACAAGAGACGACTGGCACAATCGAGGTTTCGCGGCAGACTGGGACGAAGCCGGCAACCTGGTTACAAATCCGGATCGACTCAAGCAGTTGTCGTTGCTCGCGGACTTGATCGCAGCAAGCGGAGCGACGCAGCTGCTCGACCTGGGAATCGGCTCGGCACAGGTCGAATCCGCCATAAGCCGTCGTCACCCGGGTTTTTTCGATCGTTGCCGCGTCACCGGAATTGACGCCTCCGAGGCTATGCTGGAACTGGCCCAGCAACGTTGTGCAGCCGAGAAATTGCATTGCATTCGGTTGATTCGGGGTGACTTCTTGTCGATCGACAGCATCGAACTCGTCGATTCGCCTGACGCGGTCATATGCGTCCAGGTTTTGCACGAAGTAGCGCACGAAGTAAAGCGGTCGGTTTTCGCCTGGGTGCACCAACGGTTACCGCCGGGTCGCCCATTTTACATACTCGACCGATTTGGCTATCCGGTCGGGGCCTGGCTCGATGACTGGCGGGCAACCTGGAACTGGATGCGTTCTGCCGTACCTGAGGATGTACTCGAATTCGATGAATATCATCGGCGGTACCGCGCCAAAGCGGACTATATCGCATCTGTTGAGGATTATCGGGCCTGGCTCGAGGAAGCGGGATTCGAAACCCTGTGTCCTTACCGTTGTTTCAACCGGGCGATAATCATCGCCAGGGCCTGAGCACCCGATGACCGTTTACAGGTCATGTGAGCGAAAAGCTTCGCCGCTTCGGTGCAGGTAAAAAGCCACCAAAGCAGTCGCGAGTTCGGACGAATCGCCGACCTTGCCGGTGGCGTGACGATGTCTACACTGTCTCTACCCGAGACCCAGTGAAATTGAATTCGCAGTTAAGATGCTGCGTACCCGCGGCTAGACGGAAAGACCCCGTGAACCTTTACTACAGCTTCGCACTGAACTTTGAGCCTA
>JAOTUD010000376.1 GCA_029864065.1 Gammaproteobacteria bacterium
AATGGGATTTGCTCGTGGTCGACGAAGCGCACCACCTGTCGTGGACACCGCAATCGGTCAGCGCCGAATACCAGCTGGTCGAGACGCTGGCCGAAAACACCGCGGGCCTGCTGTTGTTGACCGCAACGCCGGAACAGCTCGGCAAGGAGAGCCATTTCGCGCGCCTGCGCCTGCTCGATCCCGATCGCTTCAGCGACCTCAACCGCTTTCTCGACGAAGAGCGGGGCTATCGGCAGCTCGCGGCGCAAGCGCAGGACCTGCTCGACGACTCCGAACGCGGCCAGGAACTCGACGATTTGCTCGACCGGCATGGCACCGGCCGTGTGCTGTTCCGCAATACCCGGCACGTGGTGCAGGGATTTCCCGAACGCGAGGTGCACCCGCAGGTGCTGCAACCCGCCGACGGTGGCGATCCTTACCTCGAGTGGCTCGGGAATTTTTTACGCGATAACAAGGCTCGCAAGATACTGGTGATAGCCGCCGCGTCGGCCACCGCGCAGCGGCTGGTCAACGCCCTGAAACAGGAGTACGGGCTGCGCGCGGCGCTGTTTCACGAGGGTATGACGCTGATCGAGCGAGACCGCGCCGCGGCGTGGTTCGCCGATAACGAGGATGGCGCCCAGGTGCTGGTCTGTTCGGAAATCGGCAGCGAGGGGCGCAATTTCCAGTTTGCGCATCACCTGGTTTTGTACGACTTGCCGCAAAACCCCGACCTGCTCGAGCAGCGTATCGGCCGCCTCGACCGCATCGGGCAGAACGCGGTGATCAAGATACATGTCCCCTACCTGGCGGGCAGCGACCGGCAGGTGCTGTTTCGCTGGTATCACGAGGGGCTGGGAGCGTTTCAACATATCTGCCCGGCCGGTCACCAGGTCTGGATCAATACCCGGCACGAGTTGCAGCAGTACCTGGACGATCCCGCGCTGCCGGTCGATGACTTTATCGAACGCACCCGGCAGTTGCGCGAATCGCTCGACGAGGCGCTGCAACAGGGGCGGGATCGCCTGCTCGAAATCAACTCCTGCCGTCCCGGTATCGCCGACGCGTTGATCGACGAGGCGATGCGACGCGCACTGGAATTCGATCTGTTCGGCTACATGGAGCGGATTTACGATTGCTACGGGGTCAACAGCGAAATCCGCGGCCAGGACAGGTGGGTGATCACCCCGGGCGACAACATGCTCACGCAAATGCCGGGCCTGCCCGAGGACGGTATGACCGTGACCTACGAGCGCAGCGCCGCGCTGGCCAACGAGGACCTGCATTACCTGACCTGGGAGCATCCCTTCGTACGCAACTCGATGGACATGATTCTGAGCAGTGAATTCGGCAATACCGCGCTGATCGCGCTGCAGTATCCCGGCGTCAAGGCGGGTACGCTGCTCGCGGAATGCCATTTCCTGATGGATTTCAGCGACGATCATCGCAGCCACAACGAACGTTATTTTCCGAACGCCAGCGTCAAGGTCGTGGTCGATGAGAACGGGCGGGATCATGCCACGGGTATGGATCCGGAGTCGGGCATGCGCCAGCTGCAACGCGTCGACCGGGATACCGCGATCAAGATCGTCAAGGCGCGGCAGACCGAGTTGACGCGGATGCTGGAATTTGCCGAACTCGTCGCTGACACGCGGGTGCCGGCGCTGATCGAGAACGCGCGCGGCAGGGGTCGCGAACTGCTCGGTCACGAAATCGAGCGCCTGGTCGCGCTGCAAAAAGTAAATCCCGGCGTGCGCCGCGACGAAATCGAATTTTTCCGTGCACAGCTCGACCTCTTCGAGGCCGCGCTGGAACATGCACGGCTGCGTCTCGACGCGGTGCGGGTCATCGTCGCGCTGTAAGCGGGGCGGCGGTCAAATCGGGGCATTCCCGGCGGCGTGCCGGTGCCAGATTTCAAGCGGCGCCATGACGCCGGATCGACGCGCGCCGCTTCGTCATCACGGCGCCACGCGTCGGCGTTGCGCGGCGTCGCATGCCCGGACCCCGATCCTCGCCGAAAGTGTCGACCGGCGCAGGGTCTTGCGACGGTAAAAGTCCTGCAATAATTGACACACAAACCGGTCGGTATATAAAGCATACCAACTGGTATGTGTGATTTCCCATGAATAATCTGACCGATAACGATGTCTATTGGTGGCGACCGCTCGATGACGCCAAATCGGACACGCGCGCCGAAATTCTGTTTGCCGCCTACAAGGAAATCCATGTCAACGGTTTCCAGTCGGCCAGCCTGAGGCATATACTCGCCCGCACCGGCGTCACCAAGGGCGCCCTGTACCATCACTTTCCCAACAAGACCGAGCTCGGATACGCGGTGCTCGACGAAGTCATCGCGCGCCGTATCTATCTCGGTTTCATTCAGCCGCTCGAGGATATCGATGATCCCATCGAGGGGCTTATCGACCTGATTCGCCGTGCCGGCGAAACCTTTTCGATGACCGACATCGAGTTGGGTTGTCCGTTGAGCGTGCTGGCGCAGGAAATGGCGCCGATCGACGAGGGCTTCCGCCTGCGGCTGAACGCCATTTACGATGAATGGCACGGCTCGATCACGCGATTGTTGACGCGCGCCAGGGACGCCGGGCTGATCATCGATGAAGTCGAACCGCGCACGCTCGCGGTGATGATTGCGGCGACCCTGGAAGGCAGCCTGAGCGCCGCCAAGGTGGCGCAAAGCCTCGATGTGCTGCATCAATGCGGGCATGGATTGAACCAGTTTTTGCAGCTGATCCGTAACTAGACCGGAACACTCGATATGACCAAAAAATACGCCGAATTTATCCTGCGTCACAAGGGAATCACGATTATTCTGGCTGCGCTGTGGATCGCTGGAATGGGTTTCGGTGCCCGGTACCTGACCTTTACCAACGACTATCGCGTGTTTTTCGGTGATGACAATCCACAGCTGGCCGCCTTTGAAAACCTGCAGGATACCTATGCCAGGAACGATAACGTGCTGTTCTTGCTGGTGCCGCAGGATGGCCGGGTGTTCACGCGCGAAACCCTCAGCGCGGTAGCCTGGCTGACCGCGCGCGCGTGGGAAACGCCTTATTCGACCCGGGTCGAATCGCTGACCAATTACCAGCATACCTCCGCCGAGGGGGACGACCTGGTCGTTGACGATCTTGCCTACCAGCCGGAAAACCTGGGCGACGAAGATCTGCGGCGCATCGGGGGAATCGCGCTGAACGAGCCGGTGCTGGTCAATCGACTGGTTTCGCCCGAGGCGCATGTCACCGGCGTCAATATCACGATCGAGCTCCCCGGTCTGGATCCGATCGCCGAAAATCCCGAAGTGGTCAACTTCGTGCGCGAGTTGCGCGACGAATTCAGGCAAATCTATCCCGCTATCGAGGTCAGGCTGACCGGCATCATCGTCATGAACCAGGCCTTTCCCGAGGCGAGCCGGTACGATATGACGACGCTGTTTCCGTTGATGCTGCTGCTGTTCGTCGTCGTGCTGTATTTCTGGGTCAAGGGACTGGCCGGCACCATTACCACCTTCATTATCATCATTTTTTCCATTGTCGGCGCGATGGGCATGGCCGGCTGGCTCGGCATCGCGCTAACCCCGCCGTCGTTCTCGGCCATCATGATAATCCCGACCATGGCGATCGCCGACAGCGTGCACGTGCTGATGAATTATCTGTTGATGATGCAGAAAGGCGAGACCCGTGAGGAAGCCATGGTCGACAGTATTCGCATCAATTTCCAGCCGGTATTTCTGACCAGTGTCACCACCGCGATCGGTTTCCTGAGCATGAACTTTTCGGACGCGCCGCCGTTCCACGATCTCGGCAATATCGTCGCGATGGGGGTCATGATCGCGTTCGTACTGAGCGTGACTTTTTTGCCGGCTCTGATGATGCTGTTGCCGGGCAAGCAGCGTGTCGGGGAAACCGCGTCGATCCGCGCGATACAGCGCTTCGCCGAATTCGTCATCGCCAGGCGCCGTCAACTTCTGACCGGCATGGGGCTCGCCAGCCTGGTGCTGATATCCTTCGTGC
>JAOTUD010000378.1 GCA_029864065.1 Gammaproteobacteria bacterium
CGCTGTTCAGGTAAACCTCGACGTTCTCCATGCGCGCAATCATGTGGGCGCGGTAATCGCGCACCCGGATCCAGTTTTGCAGACCCGGCAACCGGGATTCGACGACCACTCGCCCGCCGAGTTCGGCGCGTGCCTCGGCCAGCGTCACGCGGTGGCCGCGCCGTCCGAGGGTCAGCGCGGTCTCCATGCCCGCCGGACCGCCGCCGACCACGAGGACGCTGTCCTGTTTGCTTGCCGCTGGAACGATTTCGGGATGCCAGTTGCGGCGCCATTCTTCGCCCATCGTCGGATTTTGCGTACAGCGCAGGGGCGCGCCCTCGTTGTTCGCGGAACGGCAGATATTGCAGCCGATGCATTCGCGAATCTCGTCTTCGCGACCCTGGTCGATTTTGCGCGGCAGGAAAGGATCGGCGATGGACGGCCGCGCCGCGCCGATGAAATCCTGTACGCCCCGTTTAATCTGGCCCACCATGGTATCGGGGGAAGTAAATCGGCCCACGTTGACGACCGGTTTCGACGTGTGCAGTTTGACGATAGCGGCGTAACCTTCCTGGTAACCCTCGGCGGAGAAACGCGAGCTGCAGGAATCGTTGCCGAGGCTGCCGCCGAGTGCGATATCCCACAGGTCCGGCAGTTCGCCGAGCAGTTCGATGGTCCTGCGTCCGTCGCCGCTGCTGGTAATACCGCCGTCGCCGTGCAATTCGTCGATCGCGAGTCGCACCGCCACCGCGCAGCGATCGCCGACGGCTTCGCGGGTGTCCTCGATCAACTCGCGCAACAGGCGTGCCCGATTTTCGAACGATCCCCCGTATTTGTCACGGCGCCGATTGCTGCGCGGTGACAGGAATTGAAACGGCAGGTAGTCGTGTCCGGCGTAGACGTAGACGATGTCGAATCCGGCCGCGGCCGCGCGCAGCGCCGCATCGCGATGCCATCGTCTGAAAGTACGGATATCGTCGAGGTCCATTTCACGTGCCTGCGCGGGGCCGATAAACTCGGCCGAAACCGCCGACGGCGCCAGCGAAACCTCGCGGGTGTCGCGATTATTGCAGTGAAAACCGCCGTGCCACAGTTCGATGCCGGCGAGTGCCCCATGCTCGTGAATGGCGGCGCTGGTGAACGCCAGTTGCTCGGCGTCTGCGTCGTCCCACAGGGTCAGGTAGGCGTAGGGCGTTTCGTCGGCGCTCGGATGGATGGAACAGTACTCGGTACAGACGACGCCCCAGCCGCCCTCGGCCTTGATACCGCGCAACGCCGCGGAACGGTTGGGTTTCATGCTACCCATGCCGGTCGCGTGCGGGGTCTGGTAGAAGCGGTTTGGCGCCGTTACCGGCCCGATTTTGACCGGTTCGAACAGCACGTCGTAACGGGGATTTCGAGGCATGGCGGGCAATTCTCGCGGTGGCGGTTCTTATTGAACGATCGTACAATAGGAGGTATTCTCGTGCAATTATTATCGTTCGTCGGGTAGGTCGGGAAGTAACAGGCTTTGGCTCACAAAGGGACAACATTTCATCGTAAAACATCGCAACAGCGCCGCAGCGAGTTGATCGAGGCTGGCATCGCCTGCCTCGGCAAGGGCGGCATGACCGCCTTTACCATCGACCGGATATGCCGCCAGGCGGGCGTATCGCGCGGGCTGGTCAACCATCATTTCACCACCAAGGAAGAACTGCTGGTTTCGATATACGGACATATGACGGATTACCTGTTGCGCGAAAACACCGCGCAGTCGCCGCAACAGCAGATCGCGGGATTTGTCGAGAGCAGTTTCGACGAGGACAGCTTCAATAAATCGAACCTGCGCGCCTGGCTCGCGATCTGGGGGCAGGTCGCGACCAACGCCGAACTCAAGGCGCTGCACCAGGGGCGCTATTTCCAGTACCGACAGCAATTGACAGGGGCCCTGATCCGTATCGCCGACCTCGAAAATCTGGATATCGATGCGGCCAGCATCGCGCGCCGGCTGATCGCGCTGATCGATGGTTTGTGGCTCGAATACTGTTTACACTCGAACGGTTTCTCGCTGGCCGCGGCGAAAGCCGATTGTTACCATTTCCTGCAAAGCAACGGAATTTCGCTCGAGCCGGTTCACCAACCAGAGGATTAATCCAGATCTTGTCCCGCAGACCCGTCACTCTCGGCGCCGCGTTGATGTCATCCTGGGCGCTGTTGCTCGGCTTCGGCATCCTGATGCTCGGAGATGGCCTGCAGGGAACCCTGCTCGCGGTGCGTGCCGATCTCGAAGGATTTTCGGCGACCCTGACCGGCCTGGTCATGTCGACCTTCTACCTCGGCTTCCTGCTGGGTTCGATTTTAACGCCCCGGATTACCATGGGGGTCGGGCATATCAGGGTTTTCGCGGCCTTTGCCACGCTATCCTCGGCGGCGATCCTGGTGCACGCGTTGTTCGTCACGGCGCCGGTATGGATCGCGATGCGCCTGGTCAGCGGCTTCTGCTTCGCCGGGCTGTACATCGTCGCCGAGAGCTGGCTCAACGAACGCGCCACCAACGAAACCCGGGGCAAATTACTGTCACTATACATGGTCGTGACTTACCTGGGCGTCGGCGCCGGCCAGCTGTTGCTCAACCTCGCGGATCCGCGCCAATTCGAACTTTTCATCCTCGTTTCCATCCTGATCTCGGTCGCGGTGGTGCCGCTACTGCTGTCGGCGCGCTCCCCACCGGCGTTTCATGACTCGGTGCGCATCGGCCTGCTGCAACTGTTTCGGCTGACCCCGCTCGGACTCGTCAGCATGTTCGCGGTGGGGCTGGTCACCGCAACCTTTTTTGCGCTGGGCCCGGTCTACGCGCGCCGCATCGGGCTCGATATTCGCGACACGTCGTATTTCATGACCGCGGCGGTGCTCGGAACGGTTTTGCTGCAGGGGCCGATCGGCGCGCTTTCGGATCGCTTCGACCGGCGCAAGGTGTTGACCGCGACGACTCTGCTGACGTCGATCGCGGCAGTTTTATGCGTGGCGGCGGCGCAGGCCTCGAACCAGCTTTTATTCGTCGCGGTCGGGCTGTTCGGAGGTTTCGCCTTTCCGCTCTACTCGATCTGCATCGCCTATACCAACGACCACCTCGATCCGAGGCAAATGATAGCCGCGAGCGGCGCGCTGGTGCTGGTCAGCGGGATCGGCGCGATCATCGGCCCGGTGTCTTTTGCCGCGATCATGGATCGGTATGGCAACCAGGCGCTGTTCTGGTCGATCGCGGCGGTGCACGCTTTGACCGGCTTATTCGCGATTTATCGCATGTTCAGCAGCGCGCCGGTACCGCTCGAGCGGCAGGGGCCGAGCCACGCGACCGCGGTGCATCCGTCGGGCTCAGCGATCGAGTCGATCCAGCAATTCAGCAGCGCAGAGACCAGGTACGAACTCGAGGATCATTGAAACCGTGTCGAGGTCCGGGCGACACCCGGGCCCACGCGGCAGTTAAAGCCTCTCGAGCGGCGATTGAATATATTGCGCGCGCAACGCGATATCTTCCTCGAGATGCTTGAGCTCCTGGCTGATCAGGGTCTTCAGGTCCTGTCCCTGGTCGCGGGCCAGTTTCAGTTGTTCGAGTTCGTGCAAGGCCGCGCGAAAGGCCGCTGTGCTCTCGCACATGGTCTGGGTCTGACGGGTACCGCTGTCGACCATGACCGACTTCTTCACCTGCGGGAACTTGTAACGGCGGCTTACCGGCAGCAGCGAACTTATTTCCGGTCATAGACGATGCTCAGGATATCGGTGTTACCCACGGTATAAACCGCGAATTTTTCGATTTCCTCGGGATGTTGAATTCCCATTTCGCGCAATTTCGGATAGTCACTCACAGGTTAGGAGCCCGTATTCGGTTAGGGGACATGTATTTGCGGGTCGTCCTGACCAAGTTTCTCGTAGCCCAGCAGTATTTTCTGCGCTTCGGCCTCGGCCTCTTCCAGCTGTTCCAGCGTCAGGTGACAGGCGATGCGATGGCCGTTGTCGAGTTCGAGTATCGGCGGC
>JAOTUD010000379.1 GCA_029864065.1 Gammaproteobacteria bacterium
AACCGCGTCAGCCAGTAAACGCGGGTGGGAGGCCCTGCCCCGAGGTCCCAGCCATGAAGGTAACGAGCAGACAGTCTTTCCGCCCGTCGCCCGCAGGAGTAAACGAATCAAATCAATCGATCCCGAATAAGGCGCAGCCGCAGGATTCGTCACGATCAGCGCATTCTCGTACCCGGCTCGCCGCGCGACTGCGAAGGTATCACCGCCGGCGGCCGGTCATTAACCCCATTGTTCAATCGAGTTGGCGTAATACCTCAATAAATCGATTGCCTCGGGCCGGGCGCGAAACATACCATCGCGTGTTTCGACGAAGCCACGCCCCTCGAGTATTGTCAACGCCGCCTCGAGTACGCCCTCGCACGCAATTATCGAAACCCTGATCGGGGCACCCTGCGCCTGCAGCTCGTCAATACGTTTTGCGGCAAGCGCCTTGAGCTCGAGCTCACTATGCCAGTCGGGTTGACCGGCAAGTACGATTTCACTCATCAGCGCTACCGGCAAAATCGGCACCACCGCGGCTATTCGTTGCATCAATTGCTGGCTCAGTTGCCGCACGTATTCGAAGCGGCTGACCTTTTCGAGCGCCGCCAGCTCGATGCCATGCTCGCGGCAGAACCGCCGCATCGAGAGCGGGCGGCCGAAATTCACGCTCGCATATCCAAACCTGAGCCTGCGCTTGCGGTGGCTCATCAACAGCGTCTTGAGCGCGAACCTGAAGCTGGTGCGCAGCGCAAACCACGGACTTCTGCGGGCGGCCGCCGGATCGAGCCGGCGCACCAGGCTCACGTCTTCGATCACGCGATCGTAGTTGATGCCCACCGGCACGAATAAGACATCTCGATCGAGATCGGCACGGTAGCCGCGCAGCATGTAATCGAGGAAGCCCTGTTTCGGCTCGCGCAGACGCCCGTCACGGGTTAGCCCACCCTCGAGAAAAACGGCCTGGCAAACCCCGGCGCGCGTGGCGAGGTTGACGTAACGTTCCAGTACCCGGCGGTACATTGCATTACGGGAATTGCGGCGCACGAAGAACGCGCCCATCGACTTTATCAGGGTTTGCAACGGCCAGATCCGCGCCCATTCTCCCACCGCGTAGGACAGGGCCGCTTTCTCCGCGACCAGGAAGGAAACCAGTACATAATCCATGTTGCTGCGGTGATTCATGACGAACACGACGGTCGCGTCCGGGTCAACCTGCGCCAGTTCGCCGTCGTCATGGAATCCGACCCGGATGCGGTAAAGCATGCGTCCGAGCGTCTTCGCGAGCCAGTAACCGAAACGAAAGTAAATGTATGCGTTGAACGATGGCGCGATTTCATTGGCATAGCGAACCACCTTGGCCTGCACCACTTCCTTCGGCATGCTGTGCTTCGCGGCATACTCTTTCATCGTCGCGACGACCTTGTCGTCGAATACCAGCTGGTCGACCAGCGCCTGCTTGCGCGTCAACTGGAAGGGCCTGATTTCGATATCGAGGCGCGCATTGACCTCTTCGATTACGCGGTTGACGCGGCGCCGCAGGTACCAGCGAAACCCGGGCAGCAGCACGCGATCGAGGATCAGCAGCAGCGCGGTGACTAGCAGCAACAAAAACAGCCATAGCGGCAGTGTTATCGAGCTATCCATGGCGAATCAGTTTGGCATGATCGCCTCGTGACTACCATTGTTTGTTAGCGAAGCCAGATGCCGTCTGGTTCGACGACAGGACCCGGCCCCGGCGCGAATCGCTCAGGAGCGCAGGTAGGATGCGCCGTTGACGTCGACGATGCAGCCGGTCATGAATTCGGGCGCCTCGAGCGCGAGAAAACCGATAGTCTTGCCGAGTTCCGCGGGCTGCGCGACGCGACCGATGGTACTCTGGTTGCGGATGCCGTCACCCTCGGGCGAGGCCAGCACCGCGGCCGCCATTTCGGTTTCGACGAAACCCGGCGCCACGGTATAGACGAATACACCCTTCGGTCCTAGCGCCTGCGCCAGCGACTGTCCCATCGCGTTCATGCCCGCCTTCGATGCCCCGTACCATGGCATCAGCGGTTCACCGCGAAACGCGCCGCGCGAGGATACGTTGACGATGCGGCCGCCGCCGCGCGCGATCATCTTCTTGCCGGCACAGAAGCTCAGGTTTGCGGCCGCGGTCAGATTGGTGTCGACGATGCGGCGCCAGGTTTCCTGCCAGGTGGCGTAATCGATATCCTCGAAACGGTGGCGCTGCGAAATGCCCGCGTTGTTGACCAGCACGTCGAGCCCGTCGAGCGCCTCGTCGGCCTGTTCGATCAAGCGCCCGGCCGCGGCCGGATCGGCGATATCGCACTGGAATAAACGGTGACCATCGCCGTTCAGGGCGGCGAGTGTCGCCTCGGCGCGCTCGCGGTTGCCGTTATAATGGACGCCGATCCTCGCGCCGCGTGCAGCGCACTCGATTGCCGCCGCGCGGCCTATGCCGCCCGACGCGCCGGTAATCAATATCGAAATCCTTTGCGCCATGTTTCTGTCTCCGCAGCAAAAACCCGATCATAGCATGATGCATTCCGCCGCCGCGCAGCGCATATCGGCGTAAACGGCTTTTCTGGATCAGGGTTTTGCCTGCAGGCCGCCGTCGACGAGCAACTCGGTTCCGGTGATGAAGGAGGCCCTGTCCGACAGCAGGAACAGGCAGGCGTTCGACATATCCTCGACGGTGCCAACCCGCCCCAGCGGTATTGCGCTGGCGGTGGCCGCGCGCGCGCCGGGATTCGATTGCCAGCGATCCTGCATCGGTGATTCGCTCGGTCCGGGATAGATCACGTTGGAGCGGATATTTTCGCCCGCCAGCTGGATTGCCAGCGACTTCGAGAATGCCACGACGCCGGCCTTGGCGGCCTGGTAGGCATCCTGCGGCGCCGGGTCGCCGCGCATGCATTGCGTCGATGAAAAATGCACCATCGCGCCGCCGCCACGAGCGCGCATCTGCGGCACCACATGCCTGGCCGTATGCACCATGCTTTTCAGGTTAATCGCCATGACCTGGTCCCAGACGTCGAGATCGATTTCCAGCGCCGACCGGTCGCGGTCGAACCACAGGGCGCCGGCCACGTTGGCGAGATAGTCGATCCCGCCGAATAAATCCACCGCGCCGGAAACGGCCGCGGCGACGGCGGTCTCGTCGGTCAGATCGGCCTGAACGTAATGCGATTGTTCAGGGTTACCCGGGATCGAGGCGGGCGGGGGCTTGAGGTCGAACATCAACACGCGGGCGCCGGCCTCGATCAGATCGCCCGCAATCTGCAAGCCCATGCCACCACCCGCGCCGGTGACGAAGGCCACTTTATTTTCGAACTCAAGCATCCGTGATTTCCCGCCTGCAAACGCAACAGTGAAAAATAACCGTATCGCCGTCGGCAGCAATCCCCGCACGACAAACGACGGGGTACTCTAGCGCTTTTGTTTCGGCTTGTCAGCCAGGCGACGGATCCGGTGATTACAAGGCTGTCATTAGATGGTTTAATTGCGCTGAATACGCGCACCAGGAGACAACGCAATGGGCATGCTCGCAATCGGATTACTGCTTTGGGTAGCGGTTCACCTGTTTCCATCCTTGCTGCCGGGGCAGCGACAGGAACTGATACGCCGCGTCGGCGACAATGCTTACAACGGGATATTTTCGCTATGCATCCTGGCCGGGCTGCTGCTGATCATTTTCGGCTGGCGCGACGCGGTTCCGGTCCCGGTTTATACCCCGCTAGCTGCGCTGCGACAGCCCGCCATGCTGCTGGTCGTGATCGCCTTCTTCCCGTTCGTCGCGGCCAACTTCCCGTCCACGCGCATCAAGCGCGTGATCCGCCACCCGCAGCTCAGTGGGGTGCTGTTGTGGGCGATCGCGCACCTGCTGATGAACGGCGATAGCCGGTCGCTGCTGCTGTTCTCGACGCTCGGCGCCTGGAGCCTGGTGTCGATGCTGACCATCAGCCGTCGTGATGGCATCTGGATCAAGCCGGGC
>JAOTUD010000380.1 GCA_029864065.1 Gammaproteobacteria bacterium
CGCTTCTTGATGCGACAGTGTTCTCAAGTTCAACCCCTGCTCTGCGAGAAATATCCGTACCGCCGCCTAATGCTTCGCATCAGCGGCCAACAAAGCTTGTAGCGGTTTGTTGGTCCGGCTGCATGCTTTTGTTATGCGGCAACGTCGATAAATTCGATACTTGAGGCAGGTTTTGGGATTGGCTCTCCATCTTCTTTTCATCCTTCGATATGAAACTCGATAGCTTCATGGATGAGCTTTTTTACTTCTTCCCTGGTATCGGCGGCTGCGATACATCCGGGCAAATCAGGCACATACGCACCGTAGCCATTTTCACCTTCCTCAATAATGACTGCGTATTTCATGATTTGTTCTCAGGTTTTGATTCCAGATCGTTTAAGTATGGCATTTAAAGTCCCTTTTGGCACGCCAGCGGAGCGTTATGTGGCACGGGAACTTTCCCGAAACTGCGAGCTTTATCCATTGCAAATCTCCGTAGAAACTAAGTCGTGGCTCACTTCGGCTAAGAGCCACTGCGCAACACTATTTTATGACAGTAGTTGAATTAAGGTTTTTCTCTCCTCGCTGTCTGTTACAGCAGCCATTGCCGTTTTGAATGCCAATACGTTTTTGTCATGATTGGAAAGCAGTTTTTCGATTTCCATTTTATCCTTGGTACTGGGCATCCCACCAGATTCGTAGATAGCTTCGTGTGCTTCCATGCAAGTAAAGTATGCCGTCTTACTATTACTCATGTCGAGAAAGGATTGATAGGCCAATTTCGCTGCCTCACTTAACTCATCTACGGGTTGCATGACGTATATGTGTTTTCCGTTGCTATGAATTCATTTAAATTGATGGCTGCCACATAACGCCTCGCATCAGCGGCGCGGCTTCGCCGCGTCCGACTGCATGCGCTTGTTATGTTCGTTTTTTCCACTTGTTCGGATCACGACTTCCATGCATAACAGCAATGATAGTTACTAGCCCATTTTCAATTCTGTAATAAATTACAAATGGGAATTTATGGATAACTGCTCTATGGGTTTTTCGGTGAACTAGTGGATATATTTGTGGATTTTCGGCGATGCCGCTACAGGTCGTTAGAATCTCGTCGAGGAACTCTGCTCCTAATCCTTCCTTCTGGGTTTCCTACCAGGCGGCTGCATCTGCGACGTCAGTTTCGGCATCTGGCCGAAAATGAACTACCGATTTCACAGCCTACTTCTGATCTCTGCTATGGCTTCAGACGCATCTCGCCCTATTTCACCGTCCTTTTCAAAAGCATCCAGACGTTTATCAATCTCTATCCTTTGGGCGTCGGTTAATTCGAGCGCTGATTGTTCATCCGCGATGCTGTCCCATATATCTTCAACAAGGCGAATTCGGTCCTCAATTGGTAGTTTTAATATACTCGACATAATCTGATCTCCGTGCCGTATTCTAGCACCGATCTTTCTGGTATGGGATATAGAACATAACGCCTCGCATCAGCGGCCAGCGAGCCGCGTAGGGGCTTGCTGGCCCGGTTGCATGCGCTTGTTATGCTGCATGATGGATATCCCATCCTGGGAACACCAAAACAGCAGGGTGGCATTTAAGTGCTACGGCAAGTTGCTTTGCTCGTTCCACGCCCAGGTTTACGCGATCATTTTCTATGGCTGAAATCGTAGACTGGGGAATGCCAGTAACACGAGCAAGCTCATTCTGGCTCATTTCCTGCAATTCTCGGATGATGCGAACTGATTCACCCACACTGACTTCAATTTGCCGTTTTGCAATTTTATAATCTTTCATATCATTTCCTCCGATAGTCGTGGGCAGTTACGTTTACGACTTGGACAAAAACTTGATCTTTCTCAATTCGACATAAAATTTTACAGCGCCACAAAGGCATTGCCCTTTTCCTTTAGTCATTTCTCCTCCAATACTTCAATCTTGTACGAACACATAACAGCCGAATTAAAAGATCTTTGACCTTTTAATATATATTATCGGGTTGACCTGATAACCGGGCTGGGGCTTTAGGGGCCTTTGTAAGTTTCTGTTATTCAATAAGCTGTTTTCCTGCTATTGGGGGATTCCGTGTTATCGGGTAAACGATATGATAACAAAGATATCGGGTCATGAAGATTCGCGCAGGGCCTCCAGGACGAACCTGCCGTACGGGAGTTCGCAGGAGAACAGGCGAGAGCTTGCTTGCTTCAGCGGTAGCACCAGTACTTGACGTCCTGCCGGTCGAGGAAGGCCTCGGCATCCTTGCCCTGCAGCATCGCCAGCGTGGAGAGGATGCCGGCCTCGGTGCAGGTGGCGGCCGCGACCGTGACCGAGAGCGGTGATTCGGTGTTAGGCCAGCCGGTCTGCGGATTTAAAATGTGGCCATAACGGACGCCGTCCTGCTCGATATACTTGAAGACGTCGCCGCTGGTGGCGAGTGCGCCGCCCTTGAGCTGGATTACCGCGGTCGCGTCGCCCGGCCGCCTCGGGTCTTCGATGCCGGTCATCCACGGCGAGCCGTCCGCCAGCGGGCCACTGGCGCTGCAGTCGCCGCCGAAGTTGACCATGACGCTGTTATCGGTCTCGCGTGTCAGCAAGGCGAGCGCCGAGTCGACGGCGTATTCCTTGCCGATGCCGCCGAAATCGATTTCCATGCCCTCCGGGACGGTCAGTCCAGGTTTTTTCCAGGTAACCTTTTCCCAGCCAATGTGGGGCAGCAGTCGGTCGATGGCATTTTGCCCGGGAATCTGCGCGCCGTCACCGAAGCGCCACGCGCGACGCAGAATGCCCGAGGTGATGTCGAACCAGCCGTCGCTCAGGTCGTAACAGTTTTGCGCGAAGTCGAGCAGGCGCGCGGTTTCCTCGTCGACGGCGATGCGCTCGCCGCCGCTGTTGATTCGATGAACGATGTTATCGTCGCGGTAGCGGCTGAACTTGTGTTCGATGCGTTCGGCTTCCTGCTGCGCGATCGCGATCAGTCCGCGTGCCTGCGTTGTCCTGTCGCATTCAATCAGTACCTCGCAGGGGCTTGCCATGCAGCGAAATTTTCCAACCCAGAGTTTTCCGCGCCGGCTTATCGCTACCATTTAAACGAGTAGTTGAGCTGCACTATCAATGCTTCGACATCGGGGTACAGGTCCTGCTGCGTAAGCTGGCCGAAGGCCACGTCCGGTGCCCCGTCGCCGCTTTGCAGGTACTGCTCGAGACGCGCCGACCAGCCGTGTTGCTCGGTTATCTGCTGGCCGAACTTGACGCCGACCGTGGCGGCTTCCAATTCCCCGAGCCGATAGTCCGCGCTCGCGAACTGCGGCACCGGTTCGCTGTCGCTCAGGAAGTAGCGGTAGAAATCGGCGGCTGCCTGGTCGTAAAGACGCAGGTGCGGCTCGATAAAATAGCCTTCTTTCATGTTGAAGCGATAGGTAAAGTCGAAAGTGTTCGAATCGATGCCCCAGTCGTCGGTCATGTAACGGTAAGAAACCGTAAATATATCCTTGTTCGCAAACATTTTCTTGTATTTGCCGAACAGGCTTTGCCGCGAGCGGCTGTCGGGCCGGCTTTCGAACAGTTGGCTGGTCGGTTCGCCGGTGATGCCGACGACGCTGACGAACTTGTAAGGGTCGGTCATGTAGCCGCTGGCCTCGCTCAGCGACAGGTTGACCTGGAACAGGCTGGACTTGTCGATAACCTGGGTAATCCCGAATAAAAGATCGACAATGTCCCTGGATTCGGATCCGGACATCTTGTCCTGCGCGAGCATGGCGGTGAGCGGCCGCGGCGCGCCGCCGACCGGATCGATGGCGTCGAGTTCGACGTTGATACCGTAGGAATAGGTCGTGTTCTTCTGGTTGGTGTCGTGGTCCCACAGCGCGTTGCCGGAGAGCGAGAAAAAGTCGTATTCCCTGGAAACGTTGAAGCCGAGGTTGCGCCGGTTGTTGCGATCGATCGGCGTCTCCCAGTTCATACTGTAGCTCAGCCGCGTGTCGAGGAAGCTGTCGT
>JAOTUD010000381.1 GCA_029864065.1 Gammaproteobacteria bacterium
CAGCGCGCGTTCCGCCGCCTGCGGTTCCTTGACCTTGACCACCAGTTCGGCACGCGCAAAGATTTCCTTGGGCGAGTCGACGATCTCGGCACCGATCTGGGCATACTCGTCGTCGCCGACGCCGATACCATCACCGGCAGCGGTTTCGACCATGACCTGGTGCCCGTGCCTGATCGCCTCGCGCACGCTCGCTGGCGCCATGCCGACGCGATACTCGTGATTCTTGATTTCCTTGGGAACGCCTATCAACATAATAACCACCGGGGTAGCAGGGTAAAGACCGCAAAAGTAATTGAGCCCAGTGGCGCCCGCTAGTGCCAGCAAAACTAATTTACTGTACCAGCCAGCGTTGGGCATTCTTTCAGGTCGCGGGCTTTGCAGATCGAGCTCTCGAACGGGATGCTCGCCGGACATGACGAGCCATCGGCAAGACGATCGGATTCAGCTGCCCGGCGCGTCGATGTATAGATGTGAATTCGATTTCAATCCTGCCGACGGTTCGTCTCGCCAGCGCGCAGCTCGACAGGAAATCGGCGCCGGGCCGACCCCACGAGTGGCTTCAGCCCGGGATCGCGACGCGAAAGACCTTACGGATAATGCCGTTGGTAATTGCTTTAATCGTTGCTAGAATAGCCCGTTCTATGTCAGCGTCAACTTCACAGAACCAGCTCATCGACCGTTTCGGCCGCACCGTCAGCTACGTGCGCCTGTCGGTAACCGACCGCTGCGACCTGCGCTGCGTCTATTGCATGCCGGAGAAGATGAAATTCGTGCCGCGCACGCAACTGCTGACGCTCGAGGAAATGGAAAGCGTCGGGCGCACCTTCATCAAGCTCGGCGTCGACAAGATCCGCATCACCGGCGGCGAACCGCTGGTGCGGCAGAATATCCTGCAGCTGTTCCAGAACCTCGGCGCGATCGAGGGGCTACGCGACCTGACGTTGACGACCAACGCGACCCAGCTGGTCAAATTCGCGCGGCCGCTGAAGGACGCGGGCGTCACGCGCATCAACGTCAGCCTCGATACCCTGCAGACCGATCGCTTTCGTGAAATGACCCGCGTCGGCGACCTGCAGAAAACCCTGGACGGCATCGACGCCGCTATCGCCTGCGATTTCAAACAGATAAAAATAAACACCGTGGTGCTCAGAAACTATAACCACGACGAAATCATCGACCTGGTCAATTTCTGCATCGACCGCGGTATCGACATCAGCTTCATCGAGGAAATGCCGCTGGGTCAGAACGACCACCACGATCGCGCGGTGGCCTATTACTCCAGCGACCAGATTCTCGAAGACCTGCAACAGCAATTCGAGCTGGTGCCGAGCACGATGACCACCGCCGGTCCGACTCGCTACTACCAGCTTACCGACCACCACAACACCCGCGTGGGCTTTATCTCGCCGCACAGCCACAACTTTTGCGACAGTTGCAACCGGGTTCGCGTCACCGCCGAGGGACGCCTGCTGCTATGCCTGGGCCAGGAACATTCGATGGATTTGCGCCACGTGATCCGCGCCCATCCGGGCGAGCCCGAGGCGCTCGAACAGGCCCTTGTCGACTCGATGCAGATCAAGCCCAAAGGGCATGATTTCAATCTCAATTCCCAGGAAATTCTGCTGCGCCATATGAATATGACCGGAGGCTGATATGCCCCCGGTGCAAAAGCGGCACCTGCCCGAACTGTCCAACGCCGGCCTCAAGGCCACCGCCAACGTGGTCGCTCTCAACGAATACAACGAAGCCGTCGCTGGCGCGATCGCGGTCGAGCGCGCGTTGACGATTTACCTCGACAAGCGTGAAATCGTAACCCTGATGACGCTCGGCAACCATCCCGAGTTACTGATCCTGGGCTGGTTGCGCAACCAGCGCCTGGTCGACGATATAGAGGCGATCAAGGCGATACAGGTCGACTGGGAAACGGAGTCGGTCGCGATCGTAACCCACCAGGGCGTTGCCAACCTCGACAAGAAACTCGACCGCAAAACCGTGACCACGGGTTGCGGGCAGGGCACCGTTTTCGGCGACCTGATGGAAGACATCGACGAAATATCGCTCAGGCAACCGGTGCTGAAGCAGTCGTCCATCTACGCGCTGTTGAACGCGCTGAACGAATACAACGAGATCTATAAAAACGCCGGCGCGGTGCACGGCTGCGCGCTGTGCAGCGAGGAATCCGGCATCGAGCAGTTCATCGAGGACGTCGGCCGGCACAACGCGGTCGACGCGATCGCCGGCTACATGTGGCTTAACGATATCGACGGCAGCGACAAACTTTTCTATACCACGGGCCGGCTGACCTCGGAGATGGTCATCAAGGTCGCGCTGATGCAGATCCCGGTATTGCTGTCGCGCTCGGGTATCACCGCGATGGGGCTCGAGATCGCGCAAAAGGTCGGCGTCACGCTGATCGCGCGCGCCAAGGGGCGGCACTTCCTCGTTTACCACGGCGGCGAACTGATCGAATACGACGATTTGCCGCCGCCGCGCGCCCAACACCGCGGCAGGGATACGCGCCAGGCGCCGGATTAGTCAGCCGGCATGGCGCGCTTAAGGCCACTTCCCCGCGGGCGATTCGGATCGCAAACGAAACCCCACAATTTGGCAACTTAAAATTCCAGCCCAAGGCTCAGGTAATCGGCATCGCCGGCTATTTTCGTATATTCGATGACTATGCGGGCCCGTCCGGAAATGACCCCGATCCCGCCGCCGATGGCAAAACCTCGATCCTTGCTGGTGGTGGCGCCGGTTATGATTTCATCCTGGACCACGCCGCCGCGCAATGTGAAGTAAAGCGGGCGGTTGGTCTTGAAAAGGAGATATATACCATCGGATTCGAACTCCAGGCCTTCTCCGCCACGGGTTTTCCCGCGGCTAACGGTGCGATTGATTTCCCCCACCAGGCGCAGATTCGCGAGCCGCGTGTCGATTTCGTAGCCCAGGGACAGAGCCATGTTTTTAGGCGCCGAGCTTGAGGAAACGTCGACCGACATGCGTCCGGTCGTGACACCCAGGTGCATTTCGCCCGCTGCAGGCACCGAGGCCAGCATCGTGATTACCAGCAGCACACAACGGCGGCAACCTGAAACGAATTTTATGGGCATGCCATGGCCGGTCACTGCGTATCCAGCCCGGGCCTCGCGACATTCCAGGACCAACCGATCATCATTGCGGCGAACTGTTTATCAGGTGCCATAAGAACTTTCCGACTTCAGGCCGGTAGATATCCGAATGGCCCGTTCCCTTGGTCCCCGGCACCCGGTATTTCATCAGCGCGGAAGTATCGATATAGGAAATTTTCGCAGACGTATCGTAACCGTTTATGTCGCCGTTACTATCGACGCTGGCGCAGACAGAATGAACGGTTTGTTGCTGCCCGCAAAAATCCCGCATTTCCTCATGCTCACCGACCGGACTGCTCCAGAAGATAGGGCTGAAGGCGTTGTCATTTCTCGACGCGGTAAATATAAATCGGCGTATCTTCGGGCAATAATCGCGGTAGTAGACATTTTCGTAGAACAACGGATTTTCGTCGATAAACCGCCGTAACGAAAAAGCCGGCGCCAGGCCGATGAAATCGTCTACCTGTCCCGTGGGTTGCAGCGACGCCCCGGCTTTGCCGTCACGCAAAATCACCGGTCCGACGCAAAGTCCGATGGACGCGGCCCGCGCACCGAAACTGTGGGCAATCACGTTAATCTCGATGCGGTCCGCCAACGGCAGGATCGCCTCGTTAAACAACACACCCAACCAGGTTAATCCCAGGATATCGGACCGGTCGGCTATCGGCGAATAAGCAAAGGTTTCCCACATCGGGTCGAACCAGCGGTTGGCAAAGAAACTCGGCCAGGTAATACCCACGAAGAGCGGTTCGAAGTCACTGCCGGCATTTCTGCGGACGGCGGAGACCAGCGACCGATAGTTGCGAATCGCCTCTTCCTGCGGCGTATCAAGGCCCATTACGGCG
>JAOTUD010000382.1 GCA_029864065.1 Gammaproteobacteria bacterium
CGACCCCGCAAGACGTCCCGCGCTTCGAGCAGCTGTTCGGCGACGGCAACCAGTGGGGGCTGCGGATCAGTTACGCCGTACAAGCGAAGCCCGAAGGCCTCGCGCAGGCCTTCCTGATCGGCGAGGAATTCATCGCCGGCGACGCCTGTGCCCTGGTGCTGGGCGACAACATCTTCTTCGGTCATGGCCTGGTATCGTCGCTTCAGCGCGGCGCCGGCAACCCGGACGGCGCCACCGTGTTCGCGTACCCGGTGAACGACCCACAGCGCTACGGCGTGGTCGAGTTCGACGACAGCGGCCGGGCGATCAGCCTCGAAGAAAAGCCCGAACACCCGAAATCGCGCTACGCGGTCACCGGGCTATATTTTTACGACACCGAAATCGTCGACATCGCCAAATCGATCAAACCGTCGGCGCGCGGCGAGCTCGAGATCACCGACGTCAACAAGCGCTACCTCGAGCGCGGCAAGCTCAACGTCGTCAACATGGGCCGCGGCACCGCCTGGCTCGATACCGGCACCCACGAATCGCTGCTGGAGGCGTCTAGTTTCATCGAGACGCTGGAAAAACGCCAGGGACTCAAAATCTCGTGCCCGGAAGAAATCGCGTGGCGGCAGGGGTTGATCACCAGCGACCAGCTGCGCGCGCTCGCCGAACCCCTGCTCAAAAGCGGCTATGGCCAGTACCTGTTGCAAATCATCGATGAACGCATCTTTTAGGGTGATTGCATTTTCCGTACTGGATCACGCGGTCAAGCCGCTGGAAGACAGTTTCGAGTCGCAGGTAGCCAGGCCCTGTCATCCGGCGATGCGCTACAGTCATCCGGCGATGCGCTACAGTCATCCCGCGATGCGCTACAGTCATCCCGCGATGCGCTACAGTCATCCCGCGGCTTGACCGCGGGATCCAGCAACTTGAAGGTCACCGACACCGCCATCCCCGACGTCAAGATCGTCGAACCCGACGTGTTCGGCGACGCGCGCGGCTATTTCTACGAGAGCTTCAACCGCCGGCAATTCCGCGAACAGACCGGGCTCGACCTCGATTTCGTCTAGGACAACCATTCGAAGTCGGGTCGCGGCGTGCTGCGCGGCCTGCACTACCAGATCGAACAGGCCCAGGGCAAGCTGGTCAGGGTAGTGCGCGGCGAAGTGTTCGACGTCGCGGTCGATATCCGCAGGTCGTCGCCGACTTTCGGGCGCTGGGTGAGCGAAATCATCTCCGCCGAAAATTTTCGCCAGATATGGGTACCGCCCGGCTTCGCACACGGCTTCCTCGTCCTCGCCGACGATACCGAGTTCCTGTACAAGACAACCGACTACTACGCGCCCGAGCACGAACGCACCATCCTGTGGAATGGTCCCGACATCGGCATCGACTGGCCCATCGAAGGTATCGAGCTACGCCTTTCCGACAAGGATCGAAAGGGCAGCGCATTCGCGAGCGCCGACTGTTTTGCGTGAGTGGCGTTATTTTTCTGAGGGAACTGGTCGGCAACAAGCAGCCGCACGTGTGCGAACGCGAGTGGCTCGATATCTGGAAGGGTTTTTCTGCGCGCCAAATAGAAAAACGGCCCGCAGGCCGTTTTTCCAGGAATTCGTTAAAGGATCAGACTCGCGTTCGTCGCGAGATGCCGATAAAACCGATCAATGCCGTGCCGAACAACCAGAACGCCGCGGGCACCGGGATTTCCGAGATGTCGCCGTATATAGCGACGTGGGAAATGGAACCTTTGCCGTCGGATCCCCGAACCCCGTTTTGCCAGAACCCGGTGATGTTCAACACCATGACGCCATCCCATTCGTAAGGACTAAGTGCGAGATCGAAAAGATAGCGAGCTGGCTCATGTTCCCCGTCCTTGACTACCAGGTAACAGTGCACCGAGCAATCGACCGCGGGACCGCCGTCGTAGGTGATTTTGGCGCCTGTATATTCATCTTCATTAGAAAACAGGAATTCGGTCGAATACGAATATTTCAACGTACCTTCTTCCTTATCGGGCGTAGCTGACAGAGGATCGCCGGACTCCGCCTTGTAGAGTAATGTCAGGCCACTCAGCTGGCTGAATGCTGCGGTGTCGTGTCCACCGTTTTCATTGGTGGTGAAGCAACTGGGTCCAAGGCAATTGATGGGCGGATTTACATGGAGCACTGCAGCCTGCGCACCGAGGCTAAAAACGCCGTACAACATGATAGCTGCGATCGTTCTGGGTAAAAATCGGGTAATATCTAACATGCTGCAATATTAATCCCGTGAGATGTGACTTTACATCACTCAAACAGGGTAAATTTATAAAAAAACAGGCTTTTAATCACGAAATTATCGATTTTGTGACGCGGTTAATACGCTTCGTCGCGCAATAACGCCGGAATCGTCTTGATCAGGATCTCGATATCGAGCCAGAAAGACCAGTTGTTGATGTACTGCATATCGTACTCGACGCGCTTCTTCATCTTGTCGAGCGTAGCGGTTTCGCCGCGGTGGCCGTTGATCTGCGCGAGTCCGGTAATGCCCGGCTTGATGCGGTGGCGCGTCATGTAGGCGCGGATACGCTGGTCGTAGTCGCTGTTGTGCTCGATCGCGTGCGGGCGCGGGCCGACCAGCGACATCTTGCCGGAGAGTACGTTGAACAATTGCGGCAGCTCGTCGATGCTGGTCTTGCGGATGAAGCGCCCGATACGGGTGATGCGGTCATCGTCTTTGGTGGCCTGTTTCAGCTCGCCGTCCCGGGTCTCGTGCATGCGCATGCTGCGGAATTTCCAGATGTAAAACTCCTTGCCGTTCCAGCCGGTGCGGCTCTGGCGGAAGATCACGGGCCCCGGCGAATCGAGCTTGATCAGGAGCGCCACGATCAGCATCAACGGGCTCAGCAGGAGCAGCGCGAGCGACGCGATCACGCGGTCCTCGATCGCCTTGAACAGCAGGTGATTACCGATCAGAGGCGATTCCGACAGCGTCAGCAATGGCAGACCGGCCATCTCCTTGACGCTGTGGTTGATCAGGTCGAGCGAATAGATATTGGGTATCCAGTGGATATCGATGTTCTCGTTGGCGAGGCCCTGGTAGAGCTCCTCGACCAGGTGCGAGTTTTCCAGCGACACCGCGATATACACCGTGCGCACGTGGTGGTTGCGCACCACGTCGATGATATCGGCGCGGTCGCCGAGCACCGGCACCGGCATCTCGGCGTCGTCGTCCTCGGGGCCGGTGCGAATGCGACCGATCGCCTTTTCCGGGATCCACGGATTGCCGTTGATATTGTCGAACAGGTGTTTGACCAGTGGCCCGCCACCGACCAGCAGTACGTTGTTCTTGTCGACGTTCGAGTGTGCGGACTGCAGCCGAAACGCCATCAGGATCCAGCGGTTGGCAAGCTGTCCCGTGAACGAAATGGCGAAGATCGCGCCGAGCACCGGCCGCGACAATTGATCGAAATACTGCGCCATGATGAAGATGAACAGCGTGATCGCGAAGCTCGTCGACCAGGCGAAGAAGAGCTTGCGCGCCGAGCGGATCAGGCCCCCGTACTGCCGGTATATGCCCATCTGGTCGTAGGTCACGCCCATGATCGCGAGCAGCGTGATCATGAACACCGCGTCGAGGGTGCTGATGAAGCCCTGCGCGTTGTAGAGCGCGTAGTAGACCGTCGCAAGTACGATCAGGCCGTCGATCATCGCCTGCAGCGTCGTCGTCAGCGACTTGCGCCGCTGCAGCAGCGACCGACTGGAATGTATCCGATCCGGTGGCATCACGTTACCCCGACGTCATTCCCGCGCAAGCGGGAATCTCGCAACGCAACTGCTTTCCAGCCCAAAAACCTAATCCCGTCACCGCCTGTCATCCCGCGGCTCGATCCAATCCGTCGGTCCGTCAGGATCCGGAGTGGATTCCGGCTCGGGGGCCGGAATGACGGGGATGTGGCTGCTGTCATCCCGCGGCTCGATCCGATGCGTCGGTCCGTCAGGAT
>JAOTUD010000383.1 GCA_029864065.1 Gammaproteobacteria bacterium
CATCCAGGTCATGGCCGACGGCCTGCGCATCCTGGGTATTCAGAACGAAGTACAACACGACGGGATCGTAATCCATGGCGGCAGGCTCGCAGGTGGCGCCGTCGATTCGCGGGGCGATCATCGCATTGCGATGGCGTTCAGCGTCGCGTCGCTGGCGGCCAGCGCCGAGATTGGCATCGATGACTGCGCAAACGTCAACACCTCGTTCCCGGGATTCGTCGAACTCGCCCACGGCGCCGGACTCAGGATAAGCGTCGGTGAAGCATAACGAAGCCCCATATGTCGTCGCCATCGACGGCCCGAGCGGCTCGGGCAAGGGGTCGCTCGCGCTCAGGGTTGCGCGCAAACTCGGTTTTCATCTGCTCGACAGCGGCGCGATCTACCGATTACTCGCGCTGAAGTCCCTGCAGCAGGGTATCGACCTCGACAACGAAGACCAGGTCGCCGCCCAGATTGACGATTTCAATATTCGCTTCGAGGTTGGCGAGGAATTGTCGATTCCTTATCTCGACGATATCGACGTGACGGACGAATTACGCCGCGAAGCAACCGGCGACGCGGCTTCGAAGGTTGCCAGGCATCCGCGCGTGCGCGAACGCCTGCTGGGGCTGCAGCGAGGGTTTTTCAGGCCCCCGGGGCTGGTTGCCGACGGGCGCGATATGGGCACCGTGGTGTTCCCGGATGCCAAATTTAAGTTCTTTTTGCATGCCAGCGTCGAAATTCGCGCTCAAAGGCGATATAAGCAGTTGATAAATATGGGGTTATCGGCTAATATCGCCCACCTTCAAGCGGACATAGCGGAACGTGACGAGCGCGATCAGAATCGCAGCGTCTCACCGCTCATGCCGGCTGGAGACGCATTGGTCGTCGATTCGAGCTTGCTCGACCTGGCACAGGTAACGGATCTCGTGCTGAGCCATATTCGGGAAAACTCGGGTTAGACGACGAAAATCAAGGTCCCTGCAGATGCACTATCTCCAGGATTTTTTTAACTGAACCAGATGGTTAATTGCTTCAGGATTAGCTATCTAAAGAACTCTATTTAGGATCCTTCCATGTCAGAAAACTTTGCGGAAATGTTTGAGCAAAGCATTAACGAAATGAATATGCGCGTCGGTGAAATCATCACCGGCGAAGTTGTCGATATCAACCGGGACGTTGTCATCGTCAACGCGGGCCTCAAGTCCGAGGGCGTTATCCCGGTAGAACAGTTTTACGATGAAAACGGTGAGCTCGATGTCAAGGTTGGCGACACCGTCGAAGTCGCGCTCGATTCTTTTGAAGACGGCTACGGCGAATCGCGCCTGTCGCGCGAAAAAGCCAAGCGCGCACGCGCCTGGACCCGCCTCGAGCAGGCCCAGCTGGCCGACGAGATCGTAACCGGTCGCTTCACCGGTAAGGTCAAAGGCGGTTTTACCGTCGATATCGGCGAAATTCGCGCCTTCCTGCCCGGTTCGCTGGTCGACGTGCGCCCGGTGCGCGATACCGCCTACCTCGAAGAAAAGGAACTCGAGTTCAAGATCATCAAGCTCGACCAGAAGCGCAATAACGTCGTGGTCTCGCGGCGCGCCGTGGTCGAGAAGGAATTCAGCGAAGAACGTGAAAAGCTGCTGGAAACCCTGAAGGAAGGGGAGCGCGTTCGCGGCATCGTCAAGAATCTTACCGACTATGGCGCCTTCCTCGATCTCGGCGGAATCGACGGCCTGCTGCACATCACCGATATGGCCTGGAAACGCGTCAAGCATCCTTCCGAGGTGGTTGAAATTGGCCAGGAAATCGACGTGGTCGTGCTCAAGTTCGATCGTGAAAAGAACCGCGTATCGCTCGGCCTCAAGCAAATGGGCGACGATCCCTGGGAAAACATCATGCGCCGCTACCCGGAAGGTACGCGCCTGTTCGGTCACGTCAGCAATATCACCGATTACGGCTGTTTCGTCGAAATCGAAGACGGCGTCGAAGGCCTTGTCCACGTCTCCGAAATGGACTGGACCAACAAGAACGTCAATCCGAACAAGGTCGTTACCCTCGGCGACGAGGTCGAGGTCGTGATCCTCGAGATAGACGAGGAGCGCCGCCGGATTTCGCTGGGCATGAAACAATGCAAGCCGAACCCGTGGGAAGAATTCGGCACCACCAACAACAAGGGCGATGTCATTTCAGGCAAAATCAAGTCGATTACCGACTTTGGCATCTTCATCGGCCTCGATGGAAATATCGATGGCCTGATCCATCTCACCGACCTGTCCTGGAACAAGCCCGGCGAGGAAGCGGTGCGCGAGTATCAGAAAGGACAGGAAGTCGAAGCGATGGTGCTGTCGATCGATCCCGAGCGTGAGCGCATTTCGCTCGGTATCAAGCAAATCGAAAAAGATCCTTTCGCAAGCTTTATCGCCGACAATCCCAAGGGTAGTATAGTGACGGGCCGGGTAATCTCGGTCGACGCCAAGGCGGCAGTGGTCGATCTCGGCGACGGCATCGAAGGATTGCTGCGGGCCTCGGAAATGGCGAAGGACCGGGTCGAGGATGCGCGTTCATTCCTGAACGAAGGCGACGAAATCGAATCGAAGATTACCGGAATGGATCGCAAGGGGCGCAGCATTTACCTGTCGATCAAGGCCAAGGACAGCGACGAAGAGCAGGAGGCCATGAAAGACTATGCGGCCAGCAGTGATACCAAGGGGGCTACCACCAGCTTTGGCGATTTGCTCAAAGAAAAAATGGATTCCTGATCCACAATCGGGTGGCGGGCTTAAACCCGTCACCCAAACAGATTATTGGACCAAGAGATGAAAGACGCAGAATTTGTACCTTCGATGACCAAATCGGACCTGATCGACAATTTATCCCGCAACCAGGGTCACCTGGCTTACAAGGACGTCGAGCTGGCGGTAAAGAGCCTGATCGAGATGATGAGCAGCGCGTTGTCGAATGGTGAACGTATCGAAATTCGGGGTTTCGGTAGCTTCAGTCTGCACTATCGGCCTCCGCGAACCGGCCGTAATCCCAAGTCGGGCGACAAGGTAGACCTGCCGGGCAAGTACGTGCCCCATTTTAAACCGGGCAAGGAGTTGCGCGATCGAGCCAATAACCAGAAGTAGGCTGAATCCCGGTATCCGGCGTTAGCTGGCAATCGAAAATGGATATCTGGCTATTCCTGCTGGTTCTGGTTGCAATCGCGATCGGCTGGTTGCTGGGTCGATGGCAACCATTCAAAAAGAAAGCCGGTAACCGTCAGCCCGACCAATTTTCGGTGCGTTATGCCAAGGGCCTGAATTACCTGCTGGCTAATGATTCCGATAACGCGATCAGGATATTCACCGATCTGATCGAGGTTAACAAGGACACGATAGAAATCCATATCGCGCTTGGTAATCTTTTCCGTTCCAAAGGCGAGGTGGATCGGGCCATCAAGGTTCACCAGAACCTGCTGGCGCGACCGAACCTCACACGAAAGCAGCGTCACATGGCGATCGCCGAACTGGCCAGCGACTACCTCAAGGCCGGTTTACTCGATCGCGCCGAAAAACTTTACCGCGAAATGATCGAACTCGACGACGACGGGCGTCATGCCTACCGCCGCCTGCTCGACCTCTATATCGCAGAGAAATCCTGGGGTGAGGCCGTCGAATGTGCGCAGGCGCTGTACCAGATGGCGGAACCAGAGTCATCGGTGATGTACAGCCAGTGCCTCTGCGAAATAGCCGGCGAAGCGATCGCGAGCGGCAACAACCGGCTGGCGCGCAAGAGCCTGGACCGGGCGCTAGAGGTCGACTCGGGATGCGTGCGCGCCGCGTTGCTGCTGATCCAGTTGAACATAAAAACCGAAAATACCCAGGCGGCGATGCGGCTATTTCAACGCCTGATGCGCGAGCATCCCGAATACATGGGGCTTTATATAGAACCGGCACGCCAGCTTTTCCTGAGTAAAGACATCCGCGTTTACCAGGAATTT
>JAOTUD010000384.1 GCA_029864065.1 Gammaproteobacteria bacterium
CTTGGCCAGGCCGTTCTGCTGCATGCGTTGTTCGAACGGTCCTTCACCCAGGTTGCGCGCCGGAATGGCACCCCCGTGTATTTTTTGTAACTGCCCCTGGCGTGCCAGCGAGGTCAAATCCCGGCGGATCGTTTCCACCGAGGTGCCGAACATTTCGGCCAGCTCGTCGACCGCCGCCTTGCCCTGGGCACGCACGGTGTCGATGATGCGGGATTGCCGGTCGAGCGGGCGCATCGACGAATGTTAGCACAGGCCAAATGACGCGGACAATGACTGATCGGGCATAAAATTCCGCAATCAAAATAAAATTGCACGGAAAGTGACTATATGGAATGGATCAATTCAAAAATTTGACTGTACGGTCATAGGTCGATGTGCTAGTTTTTTGCTACCCGGCAGCGCCGGGCAACTTCACCGAGCGCCGGATCATGCCAGACTACCCCATCAGCGAGGCGTTACCATCCACCTTATTCGATGTCGTCATTGCGGGCGCGGGCGTCGTCGGCTGCGCGCTCGCGCGCCGCTTCACGCTCGAGGGCGCGAGCGTGCTGGTGCTGGAAAAGGCCAGCGACATACTCGAGGGCGCGAGCAAGGGAAACAGCGCGATCCTGCACACCGGCTTCGATGCGCCCGACGGCTCGGTCGAACAGCAGTGCATCGTCGACGGTTACCACGAATACCTGCGGATTCGGGAAAAGTTCAATCTGCCGCTGCTGCGCTGCGGCGCGCTGGTGCTCGCCTGGACCGAAGCCGAGGAACAGCGGCTCGAGGCGATCGTCGATGCGGCGCACGGCAACGGTATCGAGGATGCATCGTTATTGGACGAGCGGCGAACCCGGGACAGGGAGCCCGGGCTCGGCCCCGGAGTGCGGGCCGCGGTGCACGTGCCGGGGGAATACGTCATCGATCCCTGGAGTTCGCCCTACGCTTATCTGTTGCAGGCGCTGCAAAATGGCGCCAGCCTGGTGCGCAATTGCGAACTGGTCGGCGGCAGCTTCGACGCCGATGCCTGGCGTCTGCAAACCAGCCGCGGGGAAGTTCGTGGTCGCCAGCTGATCAATTGCAGCGGCCTGTTCGGCGATCGGGTCGACCAGAGCCTGCTCGGCGAAGCGGCTTTCGAAATCCGTCCGCGCAAGGGCCAGTTCGTAGTATTCGACAAGTCGGCGCGGTCGCTGGTGAACTCGATCCTGCTGCCGGTGCCCACCGAATTCAGCAAGGGAATCGTCGTCTGCCCGACGATCTTCGGCAACCTGCTGGTGGGTCCGACCGCCGAAGAACAGGACAGCCGCACCGATGCCGCGGTCGACGCCGAGCAGTTGCGCATGCTGAAGCGGCGCGGCAGCGAAATCCTGCCCGGGCTCGAGGCGCATGCGGTCACCGCGACCTATGCCGGCATTCGGCCGGCCACCGAGCACAAGGATTACCAGATCCGCGACTACCCCGAGCGGCACTATATCAGCGTCAGCGGGATTCGCTCGACCGGGCTGAGTGCCGCGCTCGGCATCGCCCGGCGGGTGCACGATCTCTATACTCGGGTCGCCGGGCGCCGGGCCGCGCTGGAAAACTACAGCTGGCCGCGCGTCCCCGGCCTCGCGGATCCCGGTCCGCGAGACTGGGAGCAGGCCGGCAACGGCGGCATCGTCTGCCATTGCGAGCTGGTAACCCGGCGCGAAATCCTGGCCGCGCTCGACGGCCCGCTGGCGGCGCGCAGCCTCGGCGGCCTCAAGCGCCGAACCCGTGTCACCATGGGACGCTGCCAGGGCTTTTATTGCAGCGGGGAACTCAGCGAAATGACCGCGGATCATTTTCAACAGCCGCTCGCCGAGCCGAAAGATTGAGCGCGCCGGGCTACCAGGTTGCCATCGTCGGCGCGGGACCGAGCGGGCTTGCGGTCGCCACCGAGTTGCGCCGGCTCGGTGTCGAGCGGGTGGTGGTGATCGAGCGCGAATCGGCGGCCGGCGGCATTCCGCGGCATTGCGGGCATTCACCGTTCGGCATGCGCGAATTCCACCGCCTGCTGCGCGGACCGGGTTACGCCAGGCGCCTGGCGAAGCAGGCCGTCGACTTCGGCGTCGAGTTGAAACTGTCGACCACGGTTATCGGGATCGGGCCGCAGGGCAGGCTGGTGCTGTCGAGCGACCTCGGCCGCGAAGAGATTTCTGCGCAGCGCGTCGTCATCTGTACCGGCAATCGCGAATTGCCGCGTGCGGCGCGCCTGGTCTCCGGTTCGCGTCCGCTGGGCGTGATGACCACCGGCGCATTGCAGGTCATGACCTATCAGAAGCGGCGAATTCCGTTTCGGCGGCCGGTCATCGTCGGCAGCGAACTGGTGGCCTTTTCCGCGCTGTTGACCTGCCGCCATTTCGGAATTCGGCCGGTGGCGATGCTGGAGCGCGAGGCGCGGATTACGGCATGGCGGGCGGCGGCATTGCTGCCGCCCCTGCTGGGCACGCAACTGCTGACCGATACCAGGCTCGAGGCGATACTTGGTGGCGAGCGGGTTAGCGGAGTCGAGATCAGGCAGGGAGGCTCACGATCGCGGCATATCGATTGCGACGGTGTCGTCTTCAGCGGCAGCTTCGTCGCCGAATCGAGCCTCGTCAGGCCCAGTCATCTGCAGCTCGTCGCGGCCAGCAACGGGCCCGTCGTGGATCAGTATAATCGTTGCTCGGACCCCGATTACTTCGCTTGCGGGAACCTGTTGCATCCGGTGGATACCGCCGGTTGGTGCTGGGCCGAGGGGCGCCGGCTGGCACGGCATATCAAGGCCAGCCTGGGCGATGAACTGGCGGCGCCCGACAGGGCCGTGGAGATCTCCTGCAACAGTCCGGCGATCCGGTATTTTACACCGCAGCGCATCGTCACCACGGGCGATCCGCGGCAGGCGCGGGCGTCGTGCCTGCAAATCCGCTTTGTCGACAATCGGCGCGGCAGGCTGCTGCTGCGTAGCGGCGAGCGCATTCTCGCGCAGCGGCAGGTGAACGCCCATCGCGAACAGCGTATCCTGATGCGGTTGCCGAACCTGGCGGGTTTGCCCGCCTCGGGGTCGCTGACACTGGATTTCGAGCCGGCTTGAGGAGGCGTCGATGACCGTACTCGCCATTGACCAGGGAACCACCAGCACCCGCGCGCTCTGCGTCGATGACGCGGGCGGATCGGAGATTACCTGCAGCGTCAAACACCGCCAGCACTATCCCGCCCCCGGCTGGGTGGAACATGATCCGGAGGAATTGATCGCCAGTCTCGAAGCCTGTATCGAGTCGGCGCCCGGGGCGGAGGCGATCGGCATCGACAACCAGGGCGAAAGTTGTCTCGCCTGGCACGCCGACACCGGCCGTGCGATCAGCCCGGTCATCGTCTGGCAGGACAACCGCACCGAACCGCTGATCGAACAATTGAAACGCGACGGCAGGGAAGCGCAGGTGCTGGAAGTCGCCGGCCTGCCACTGGATTCCTATTTTTCCGCCAGCAAGATGGCCTGGATTCTGCAGCACTGCGAGGCGGCGCCGTCACTGTTGCGCCAGGGAAAGCTCCGCATCGGCACCACCGACGCCTTTTTCCTCGACCGCCTGGCGGGGCGCTACGTCACCGACATCACGACCGCGTCCCGCACGTCGTTGCTCAACCTCGAATCCGGCAACTGGGACGAAGATCTGTGCGCGCTGTTCGGCGTGCCGCCGGAGGTGCTGCCGGAAATCGTCGCCACCACCGGAGACCTGGGTGGCGTCGTGCGCGGCAAGCGGTCGATTCCGATCACCGCCAGCGTCGTCGACCAGCAGGCGTCGCTGTATGGCCACGGCTGCCGCGTGACGGGCGATATGAAAATTACTTTCGGGACCGGTGCGTTCGCACTGGCGCTGACCGGAGACCGGCTGACCCGGTCGCCGGAGCAGGGTTTGCTGCCCACGGTCGCCTGGCAGTTGCAGGGCGAATCCCCGGTCT
>JAOTUD010000385.1 GCA_029864065.1 Gammaproteobacteria bacterium
CGATGGGGCTGCTGGCGGCGATCCCGGCGGTCATTGCCTATAACAAGTTCACCAGCGAAATCGACGCGATGATCGTTCGCTACGAAAATTTCCTCGAAGAATTTACCGGAATTTTACAACGCCAGGCACAGTCACCAAGGTAGGATAGCTGCGGTGAAAAAGCGTCGTTCAATTGCAGAAATCAACGTGGTGCCTTACATCGACGTAATGCTGGTGCTGTTGATCATATTCATGGTCACCGCGCCGCTGCTGAAACAGGGCGTCGATGTCGATCTGCCGACGGCGCCGGCGAATCCGCTCGACGCCGAGAGCCCGGAGCCGATCGTGGTAAGCGTCGACAGGGATGGCCTGATGTACCTCAATATCGCCGCCAAACCGGAATCCGGCATCAGCGCCGAAGCGCTGGTCAGGCAGGTCAAGGCGGCGCTCACGCGGGAACCGAAACGCCCGGTGATGGTGCGCGGCGATGCCAACGGTCGTTACCAGAACGTCATCGCCACGCTGGTGCTGCTGCAGCAGGCGAACGTCGGATCGGTGGGGCTGGTAACCGAGCCCGAGGAAACGCGTTAGTGTTTGCCGAGGTACTCAGGCATCCGCGGGCCTTGCTGCTGTCGCTGGGGCTGCACCTGGTCGTGATCGGGCTGATCTTCGCTAATTTCCATTTCTCCGGCCAGCCGGAGCAGATCAAGACCGGCCAGGTCGCCAAGACGGTCCAGGCCGAGGTGGTCGATCAGCAGCAGCTCGACGCCAGGGAAGCGCAAAAGCAGCAGCAGGCACGGCAGCTCGAGGAGGCGCAAAAGAAAAAAAAGGAACTCGAAGCCAGGAAACTTGCCGCGCAGAAAAAAGCGGAGGCCGAGAAAAAGCGCAAGGAGGAAGCGCAAAAACAGGCTGAACTAAAACGCAAAAAACAGGCCGAAGAGAAACGCAAACAGGAAGAGGCAAGCAAAACCGCGGAGAATCGCGCGGCGGAGCAAAAGCGCAGGGCCGAAGAGGCGCGCAAGGCCGAGGAAAAACGCGTGGCCGACGAAAAGCGCAAGGCCGAGGAAAAACGCCTCGCCGAGGAAAAACGCCTAGCGGAAGAGGAGCGCAAAGCCGAGGAAGCCCGGATTGCCGAGGAGCAGCGCAAGGCCGAGGCAGCCAGGCTCGCCGAGGAGGAGCGCAAGCGCAAGGAAGCCGAGGAGCGCCGGATCGCCGAGGCGGAACAGAAACGCAAGGAGGCGGAGCTCAAGGCCAAGCTGCAGGCCGAGGAAGACCAGCGCCGCCTGGCTTCGTTGCGCGACAAATATATCCTCGCGATTCGACAAAAAGTGGAACGGAATTGGATAAAACCGGCCGGAAGTGGGAAAATACCCGTCTGTGAGGTTCACGTGCTGCAGGGACCCGGTGGTATCATTCTCGACGTCACTTTCGGCGCCTGCGGCGGCAGTACCGCGACTTACCGGGCGTCGATCGAAAATGCCGTATACAAGGCCGAACCCCTGCCGACGCCGGGGGATCCGGCCCTTTTCGAACGAGAGTTAACGTTTTTATTTAGTCCTGGTGAATAACTGGCAGGGTATGCATATCAAAAGACTGGCTACATGTTTGATTGGCGTTTTGTTGCTTGGCGTGATGCAGGGCGGCAAGGCGGCGTTGACGATCGAGATTACCCAGGGCGTCGACGGCGCGCTGCCGATCGCGGTGGTGCCGTTCGACACCTCGCGCCTCGGCAGCAAGTTGCCGGTCGATATCGCCGCAATCGTTAGCAGCGACCTGAACCTCAGCGGCGTTTTGAAAGCCATGGATCGCGCCGCGCTGCCCGCCAATCCGCATTACAGCAACCAGGTGCAGTACCCGCGCTGGCGCAGCGCCGGGCAGGATTACCTGGTCGTCGGCCGGGTACTGGAGGAATCTCCGGGGGTTTACAATATCGAATTTCAACTACTCGACGTGCTCAAGCAGAAGCAACTGCTGGGGCGCAGCATGCCGGCCAAGAAACGCAACCTGCGGTCGCGCGCGCACCAGATCAGCGATTTCATCTACGAGCAGATCACCGGCACGCGCGGCGCCTTCAATACCCGCATCGCCTATATCCGCGCGCAAAATGACGCGGCGCGCAAGTACGTGCTGCAGGTCGCCGATACCGACGGCTTCAACGCGCAGAACGTGCTCGAGTCCGACGAACCGATCATGTCGCCGAGCTGGTCGCCGGACGGCAAATCGCTGGCATACGTGTCCTTCGAAAGCAAGCGCCCCGAGATATTTATCCAGCACCTCGCGACCGCGCGCCGCAGCAAGGTGTCGGGCTTCAGGGGTTTGAACGGTGCGCCGAGCTGGTCGCCGGACGGCAAGTTCCTGGCGCTGGTGCTGTCCAAGGACGGCAACCCCGATATTTACACGCTGAACACGGCTACCAAGCGGCTGAAGCGCATTACCAGCCATCGCAGCATAGATACCGAGCCGGTGTGGAGCACAGACGGCAACAGCATTATCTTTACCTCTGACCGGTCCGGTTCGCCGCAGCTGTACGAGGTAGGCGTCGACGGTGGCAGGCCCAAACGCCTGACCTTCGAGGGTCGCTACAATAGCGCGGCCAACATCTCGCCTGACGGCAAGTACATCGCCATGGTGCACGGCGCCCGGGGGCAATATAAAATAGCGCAAATAGAGCGCGAGACGGGTAATCTGACCGTTCTCACCGATAACGCACTCGACGAATCGCCATCGTTTTCGCCCAATGGCAAGATGGTGTTATACGCATCCGGGGATACCGGTTCCCTGTTTGCGGTGTCGATCGACGGGCGTGCCAGACACAAGTTATCCGACCAGGCCGGCGATATCCGGGAACCGGTTTGGGGACCTTTCGACAGTAAATAGTGAACGCATACAAGCGGAGCGGAATTAATATGAAAGCAAACAATTTTATCAAGCCCTGGATGATCGCCGGGTGCCTGGCCCTGTTCATTTCCGCCTGCGCCACGACGCAGGAGGAAATCATCGAGGACGGCCCACCGCTCGACGAGCAATCGCAGATCGGCGGCGCTGGCATCACCGACGATGGCAGCGGCGGCGCCGATGCCAGCGGACTCGACGGCAGCGAAGACGGCGGTGTTACCGCGATCGTCGACGATACCCCGATGAATGCGATCGAGATGCTCGAGCAAACCGAGGGCGCGCTGGCCAACCGCACCATTTATTTCGAATTCGACAGCGCCAAGCTGACCGGCGAATCGATCGCGATCCTGGAAACCCATGGCAACTTCATCGCCGGCAACGGCGAAGTTAGCGTGCGCCTCGAAGGGCATGCCGACGAGCGTGGCAGCCGCGAGTACAACATCGCGCTCGGTGACCGCCGGGCGCAGTCGGTACGCCGCGTCTTGCTGTTCCAGGGTGCGTCGACCGACCAGATCGATACCGTCAGTTACGGCGAAGAAAAGCCGGCAGCGCCGGGCCATACCGAGGAGGCCTGGGCCAGAAACCGGCGCGTCGAACTGATTTACACGGTGAATTGACATGGGTACCGCGACCAACTCGATGCGCGGCGCCGTACTGGGGCTGCTACTCGCTGTGCTCGTATCGGGCCCTGCGTTCGCGCAGTCGGCGCTGACACCCGAACAATTGACGTTGCGCGTCCAGCGCCTGACCGAGTTGTCGCAGCGCTCCGAGGCCAAGCTGGGGACGATCCAGGAGCAGTTGATGAAGCTGTCGGAAGACATGTCCAAGATGGGTCGGCTGATCGACAACCGCGCGATGCTCGACATGATTCAGCTGGTCGATAACCTGTCCGAGGAAATCAGCCTGCTCAACGGCCAGATCGAGCAGCAGGGTTTCGATATCGAGGGCATCAAGAAGCGCCAGCGCGAGTTGTATCTCGATATCGATCGCCGTTTACGCGACATCGAAAGCGGCGCTACCACGCAGGCGCCGGCCGGGTCGATCGGCGTGCCGCAGGTAGAAACC
>JAOTUD010000386.1 GCA_029864065.1 Gammaproteobacteria bacterium
TACCCGTGCCGACGCCGACGATGCGCCCGTGGTCAAGTACGTCAACAAGATCCTGCTGGACGCGATCAACAAGGGGGCCTCCGATATACACTTCGAGCCCTATGAAAAACGCTACCGGGTTCGCTATCGCATCGACGGCATACTGTCCGAAGTGGCCTCGCCGCCGATTACCATCGCCGCCAAGCTGACCGCGCGCATCAAGGTCATGTCGCGCATGGACATTTCCGAGCGCCGCGTACCACAGGACGGCCGCATCAAGCTCAAGTTGTCGAAAAAACGCGCGATCGACTTTCGTGTCAATACCTGCCCCACCCTGTTCGGCGAAAAAGTGGTGCTGCGTATCCTCGATCCGTCGAGCGCCAAGCTGGGAATCGACGCGCTCGGCTACGAACCCGCGCAAAAAGAACTTTACATGAAAGCCCTGGCCAATCCTTACGGCATGATACTGGTGACCGGTCCCACCGGTAGCGGTAAGACGGTTTCGCTGTACACCGGCCTGAACATCCTGAACAAGCCTGAAACCAACATATCGACCGCCGAGGACCCGGCCGAGATCAACCTCGAGGGTATCAACCAGGTAAACGTCAACGACAAGGTCGGCCTGACCTTCGCCGAGGCCCTCAAAGCGTTTTTACGCCAGGACCCGGACATCATCATGGTCGGCGAGATCCGCGACCTGGAAACGGCCAACATCGCGATCAAGGCGGCGCAGACCGGACACCTGGTCCTGTCCACGCTGCACACCAACGACGCGCCGCAAACCCTGACCCGCTTGATGAACATGGGCGTACCGGCGTTCAACATCGCGACCTCGGTCAGCCTGATCATCGCGCAGCGACTCGGGCGGCGCCTGTGCGGCGATTGCAAGACCGAGGACGATCTTCCGCAAGAAGTCCTGCTCAAGGAAGGATTTACGCGTGAAGATCTCGTCGACGGTTTCAAGATTTACAAGGCCGTAGGCTGTGACAAGTGCACCGGCGGCTACAAGGGACGGGTCGGCATTTACCAGGTAATGAAAATCTCCGAGGAAATGGGCCGCCTCATCATGAGCGGCGCCAATTCCATCGATCTCGCCGATCAGGCGCAAAAAGAAGGCATCGACGATTTGCGGCAGTCGGCACTGAAGAAAGTGAAACAGGGTTTGCTGAGCCTGGAAGAAGCAAATCGGGTGACTAAGGACTAAACAATGGCAGCAAAAGCAGCGACAGCAGAAAAAGTTGAATTTCTTTACGAAGGCACCAACCGGGGTGGATCCAAGGTAAAAGGAGAAATTTTTGCGCTGAGCGACACGCTCGCCAAAAACGAACTGCGCAAGCAGGGTATCAATCCGCTCAAGGTCAAGAAGAAGCCGAAGCCGCTGTTTGGCGGCGCGGCAAAAATCGAACCCGCGGATATCGCGATTTTTGCACGCCAGATGTCAACCATGATGTCGGCGGGCGTGCCGTTGGTGCAGTCCTTCGAAATCATCGGTCAGGGCAGCGACAAGCAGTCGCTGCAGAAAATGATCCTCGGCATCAAGACCGAAGTCGAGGGCGGCGTATCGCTCGCGGAAGCGCTTTCCAAGCAGCCGCTTTATTTCGATCCGCTGTTCATCAACCTGGTCAACGCCGGCGAGCAGTCCGGTGCTCTCGAAACCATGCTCGACAAGCTGGCTACCTACAAGGAGAAAGTCGAAGCGTTAAAAGCCAAGGTAAAGAAGGCCCTGTTTTATCCGATCGCGGTATTGATCGTCGCCTTTATCGTTACCGTCATCCTGCTGGTTTTCGTGGTACCCCAGTTCGAGGAACTGTTTACCTCTTTCGGAGCCGACCTGCCGGCACTGACACAGATGGTTATCAACCTGTCCGAGTTCATGCAGGCCTGGTGGTGGGTAATCGCGGGCGGTATCGCCGGCGCCGTCATGCTGTTACTGCGCATCAAGAAAACTTCGCCGAGGATGCAGGAAGCCTTCGATCGCGCCGCTTTGAAAGCTCCCGTGGTTGGCGAGATCGCGACCAAATCGGCCATTGCGAGATATGCACGAACCCTCGAAACCATGTCCGCGGCGGGCGTGCCGCTGGTCGAGGCAATGGATTCGGTTGCCGGCGCATGCGGCAATATCATCTACTACAAGGCCAGCCTGAAAATTAAGGACGAGGTGTCGCAGGGCACCCAGCTGCAGACCGCGATGCGCAATACCGGGCTGTTTCCGAACATGGCTATCCAGATGGTCTCTATCGGTGAGGAAGCCGGATCGCTGGACGCGATGTTGGCTAGGGTCGCGGATTTCTACGAGACCGAGGTCGACAACGCGGTCGATGCGCTGACCTCGCTGCTGGAACCCATCATCATGGCCGTACTCGGCGTGCTGGTCGGCGGATTGATTATCGCGATGTACCTGCCTATCTTCAAACTGGGATCGGTTATATAAGGGAAACTGCTTGTTCGATCCCTTTATTTTACTGTTCGAACAGCAACCGGTTTTCTACCTCGCCTCCCTGTTCATTCTCGGCTCGGTCGTCGGCAGCTTTCTGAATGTCGTAATTTACCGGCTGCCGGTAATAATGCAGCGCGAATGGCGACAGGACTGCCTCGAGTTTCTCGATCGGGCCGCCGCAACCGAACCGGAAAAATTCAACCTGAGCACCCCGCGCTCCCGTTGCGGCAGTTGCGGCCATCAAATCACCGCCCTGGAAAACATCCCGATCATCAGTTACCTGGTGCTGGGGGGTAAATGCTCGGGCTGTAAAACCCGGATATCGTTGCAATACCCGCTGGTGGAATTTTTCACCGCACTGGTGTCGGTCATCGTGGGCTGGCATTTCGGGGTAAGCCCGCAGGCGCTCGCGGCATTGTTGCTGAGCTGGTGTCTGATTGCCGCCAGCGGAATCGATATCGGTCACAAACTGCTGCCGGACAATATCACTCTGCCTTTGCTCTGGCTCGGCATTCTGCTATCGCTATTCGATGTCTTTATCGATCTCGAGACCAGCGTGATCGGAGCGATGGCCGGTTACCTGAGCCTGTGGAGCGTGTTCATTCTGTTCAAGGTCGTCACCGGCAAGGAAGGCATGGGTCATGGCGATTTCAAGCTGCTCGCGATGCTGGGAGCCTGGCTGGGCTGGAAGCCTCTGTTCGTGGTTATCCTGACGTCCTCGGTGGTCGGTGCGGTCGTGGGTATCACGATGATACTGGTCAAATTGACGGAACGCGGAACACAAATCCCGTTCGGCCCCTATCTCGCGGCGGCCGGATGGATGACATTATTATGGGGCGATGAATTAATGCAGTTTTACTTCTCGTTGATCGGCTGATCGCCCGGGGATAAAACATGTTTTCGGTTGGACTCACCGGCGGTATCGCGTCAGGAAAAACCACCATCAGCAACCTGTTCGCGAAGCTGGGCGTTCCGGTAATCGACACCGATGTCATCAGTCGCAAGCTGTTACAGCCGGGAGAGCTCACCTATCGGCAGGTCTGCGCACATTTCGGCGACGCCATCCTGGGCGCCAACGGAGAGATCGATAGACGCAAACTACGGGAAATCGTATTTACCGACAGCGCCGAAAAGGCCTGGCTCGAAAAAATGCTGCACCCGCTGATTTATCAACGTAGCCACGACGCCATAGTCGCGAATTCCAGGGCGGACTACGTCCTGGTCGTAATCCCGCTGCTGTTCGAAACCAATTTCCAGTCGCTGGTCGATCGCATCCTCGTGGTCGACTGCCCGGCGGAGCAGCAGGTCGAAAGGCTGATCAGGCGCGACCAAATCGATGAAACGCTGGCGCGCAAAATGCTGGCACGACAGCTCGACAATTCGGCGAGAACTGCCCGGGCACACGATATCATTGACAATCGCAACGAAACGGCGGACCTGGAAACCCAGGTGGCCGCCTTGCATCAGCGCTACCAGCAACTCGCGTCCGCCTGAAACGAGCGCGGCGGCCCATTATGGCCAG
>JAOTUD010000387.1 GCA_029864065.1 Gammaproteobacteria bacterium
TATCCGCTCGACGGCGATACCGAGAAAGGATTAATGCAAGTTGCCGATCAGAATATGTACCATGCCAAGCAGGCGGGGCTCGATTATCACATTGCATAAAGGCGTTGCCGCGCTGGTCACAGGACAGTCGTATAGTGAGTTTTTCGACGCCGCGGCGCGAGCCCGCCGACTGCTCGCAACCTAGTTTCCTGTCGGCAGGTTGTGAAACTGGCCGGGCCCGCGCCGGCTTATCGGAGTAAAGCGAAAGAAGTGATCGGGGTCAGGACGCAGTCTATTATCGATACCCGACGCGTAGGCCTGCTCGAAGGTTCGAACGAAGCTTACCAGCGCGTCAATTTCTGGCGGTTTCATCATGAATTCCCATGACGGCATTTCGCCGCGTCCATTCCTGATGCTCGAGGCCAGTTCCTCGTCGCTTTTATGCATACGCTCGCCCAGCGCAAACGAGGGCGAGTTAACGTAGGCCGATATGCCATTGAATCCGTGGCAGCCCCCGCAAAACTGCAGGTAGATTTTTTCTCCGAGCCGGATCTGCGTGCGATCGGCGACTGGCCGGGCAGACGGAGTCACCAGCAGGCTCGCCGAGAGTTGCGGCGGAGTCGATTTTGCATACAGTTCGTTACGGATATAACCAAGGGTCGCGAGTAGCGCGGGACGGGGAATATCGTCGACCGGGTGCGGCCGTTCGTTGAGGGCGCGCCCGATATTCCTGAGCAGCAAGGCATCGGTCTTTTCCAGGCTTTCGCCGAGCGCAAACGAAGGCGCAAGAGGATAGCTCGAGTGGCCGTCGAAGCCGTGGCAGCCTGCGCAAAAAGTGACGTAAACCGTTTTCCCGATTTCATGCTGGGGAGTTGATTTCATCAGTTCGCCGGTATCCGTGGCGAGGAAGTTCTGGTAATTTGCAATGGCAACAGACGAGCGCTGGGCGTCGCGGGCGTTTGCTGTCGCCAGGCTGAACCAGAGGTTTGCCTCTTGCGGATCGTAATATTTCCTTGGGATGCCATGTATCGCGCGCGCGTGGAACAGGCCGAGGTTGCGCATGGATTTCAGTTCCCCCTCCTCGGCGGCCATATGGAACCAGTAGTGGGCCTTGTCGAAATCCAAATCGACGCCTTCGCCGTAGAAATACATGTAGCCGAGGAAATGCTGGACTTCCGGGTCGCCGGCTTCCGCCAGCGGCGCGAAGCGCTCGAAGGTCGACTCGGGCGGAATCCCGTCGGTTTCACTCAACACGGGCTGTTGCGCAACTGCATCGGATCCCGCCAGGTTCGTCCACAGGATGACCAGCAGGGCACAGATTACTGGCAGCGCCGGCCTAGGCAAGGCTCGTTTTTCCCTGGGCGAGGCCGATGTTGCCGCGGAGTGGGCTGACGCTATCCCGGTTGCGTAGAATTGCCTGCGACGTGGTAATAACCATAGCCCGGATTATAGTTAGGCGGTTTAACAGGGTAAAGCGAGACCCGGTCCCGAACCGGAGGGTATTCAAATTTATCCGAATGGGTATAGAAAATCTGGCAGGAAAAAACAGGGCACATTGAAGGCTTTTGCAGGGATAATCTCGAAGGCAGATTAGCGCGGAAGTTATCCGTAATACTGCCCTGGGCCGGCGTTTAACGACGGGAGCGGCACCGGGCATGGATAGAAATTTGCCGCTTCACTCTCCCTTTTTCCTCGAATATGAGAATATATGAATTTACTTGAGGACCTCAAGATAAGCAGGCGTGAACCAAATCACGGGAAACCGGTCGTTATTGGGGTTATCCTGAACCGCTGTTGCCGAGTATTAATTTAATTTTGTGCCGATGCATGATTCCCGCGGGAATGATCACCATCGGTTCCGCGAATAAAGGCTGACTAATGACTTCGCCGTTGAGACAGTTCCTGATCATCAGCATCGTCGGGGTAACCCTGACGGTGACGGCGTTCCTGTACTTTCACGTCCAGTTGACCGAGGGATACGTCGACAGGCATCTCGATTCCCACAACAAGAACCTCGCTGTCGTGCTGCGCAACTCGATTTTGCAGACCGGGCTCGAGCAGGAGCTGCTCGACGACGCGGAGGCGCTGTCTGCGGCTACGCTCGCCCGTATCGGGGCGAGGCTCGAACGGGAATTGCGCTGGATCCCGGTGATCAAAGTCAAGATATACAACCGCAGTGGGCGCGTCCTGTTTTCCTCGAACACCGATGAAATCGGCGGCGACGCGAGCGACAACAAGGGATACCAGAGCGCAGTGGCCGGGATACCGGCGTCCGGCAAGGTGGAACCGGATCACTTCAACGAGTTTGATCGCGTTGTCGAAATCCGGAATTTGCATCAGCAATACGTACCGATCCGGCCGATGAATTCAGACCGGCCGATTGGCGTATTCGAGACCTACCTGGACATACATGGAATCGTCAGTGATGTGCAGGCGATGCAGGCGACCATCTTCTGGTTGATGGGCAGCGTGCTCGCGGCGATCTACCTGGCAATTGCGCTAACCTTCCTCAAGACCCACAGGCTACTGCGCAATGAAACCCTGCAGCGTGCGGCGCATCTCGGCGAGCTCAGGGATATGCACGCGAACCTGGAGCAACGGGTAGAGCAGCGCACCGCGGAACTGGACCACTCGAAAAATTTCCTGCAATCGGTCATCGATGGAATTGCGAATCCGCTGTTCGTGATAAAATCCGATTTCACCATAGCCCTGATGAACCAGAAGGCCAGGAGCCTGATCCCGTCCGGATTAGATAACAGGGACTACCGCTATTGCTACCAGGTTTCACATAACCTGCAGGCACCCTGCTGTAAACCCGATCACCCCTGTTCCTTCGTCGAAGTAATGGAAAAGGGTTCAGCGGTGCGCGTCAAGCACAGGCACCAGGACGAGAATGGTAACGAGCATATTATCGAGATGCTGACCACCCCGCTGTATTCCACGGACGGTGAGTTCGACGGTGTCATCGAGGTCCAGCACGATATTACGGAAATGGTCCAGGTGCAAAATGAACTGATGGAAAGCGAGGCGCGATTGCAGGCGACCATGGACAACGTGCCTGACGCGATACTGACCTGCGATGTGGATTGTGTCATCCAGAGCGCGAATCAGTCGGCGCTAGCCTTGTTCAACGAAACCGAGGCGCAGCTGGTGGGCAGGAAGCTAACCGATTTTATCGTCGACCAGGATAGCGCCGAAGTCCTCGGATCGGGGTCTTCCGCGCATCATCAAACCGCGTTGAAACCGGTGGGCAGCGGGGAGTTCCCGGCCGACCTGTGGAAGGGCCCGCTCGATAATGCCAACGGCGATACCAGGCACATTGTCGTGATCCGCGATATAACCAGCCAGATCAAAGCCCAGCGGGATCTCGAGGCTACCCGTCAACAGTACTTCCACCAGGAAAAAATGGCGGCCATCGGTCAACTGGCGGCCGGAATCCTGCATGAAGTCGGCAATCCGATTGCGGCGATTGCCGGCGCCGCCGCGGAAGTGAAATACGCCTTCGACAACGAAATGGATAACGACTACGTCACGCAGAATGTCGAGTTGATCAATGAACAGATCACGCGGCTCGGCAAGATTACCCGCGAAATTGCCGACTTCGCCTCGCCCAAACCACGAGAGCGGGAGATGCTCGACCTCAACGGCTTGCTGAAAAGCACCGCGAGCCTGTTAACCTATGACCGAAGATTCAGCTCCGTAGGCGTGCGCCTGCAACTGGATAAGGATCTGCCGGCCATCGTCGGCGTCGCCGACCAGCTTACCCAGGTATTCATGAACCTGCTCATCAACGCGATGGATGCCTGTGCGTCACAGGATGGGCAAAAAGACTGCATCATCCTGACCAGCGAGCCCGATGGGGACAGGGTGCATGTCTGCGTGCAGGATTTCGGTACCGGCATGTCCGCGGATACGCTCGAGCACGTGATGGAAACCTTTTACACG
>JAOTUD010000388.1 GCA_029864065.1 Gammaproteobacteria bacterium
CCCGGTGTTGCTGACTTCGAGTCCGCGGCGCAGGCCCTCGGCGGCGCCCATCGCGATGGTGCGCACGACGCCGTCACCGAGCTGCTGCTGCACTTCCAGCGTCAGGCCTTCGGCCTTGGCGATCAAAAGCGCATCGTAAATCTTGGGAACAGCGTCTCGGGGAAATTCTACGTCGACGACCGCGCCGATTACTTCCACGATTTTACCTGTGCTCATCTGTTATTCCTCTGTCAATCTCGATTTGTTTAAACTGCCGCCGCGCCGCCGACGATCTCGCTGATCTCCTGCGTGATCGAAGCCTGGCGTTCGCGGTTATAAATCAGCTGAAGCTCGTCGATCATCGCGCCGGCGTTGTCGGTCGCGTTCTTCATCGCGAGCATGCGCGCCGCCATTTCGCAGGCCACGTTCTCGACCACGGCCTGGTACACCAGCGACTCGATGTAACGATCCAGCACGCCGTCGAGCACTTCTTTGGAATCGGGCTCGTAGATATAGTCCCAGTGATGGCTGAGCTCCTTGTCGGCGGCGGGCTTCACCGGCACCAGCTGCGTCATGTTCGGCTGCTGGGTCATGGTGTTGACGAATTCATTTGAGATCAGGTAGATGACGTCGATATCGCCCTGTTCGAAACTTTTCAGCAGGGTCTGCACCGGGCCTATGATTTGCCCGATTTCGGGACTGTCGCCGATGTGGGTGGTTGTCGCCACGACTTTCGCACCGATGCGTTTGAAGAAGTTCTGGGCCTTGGTACCGAAGGTTACGACCTCGATTTCAACGCCCTTGTCGTCGAGTTCGCCGATATGGTTCAGAGCTTTCTTGAACATGTTGGTATTGAGGCCGCCGCACAGACCCCGGTCGGTGGACACCGCGACGATACCGGCGCGCTTGATCGGACGTTCGATCAGAAACGGATGCCGGTACTCCGGGTGTGAGCTTGCCACGTGGCTGACCACGTCGGCGATACGTTGCGCGTAGGGACGCGTCGCGAACATCTGGTCCTGGGCGCGCCGCATCTTGCTCGCCGCGACCATTTCCATCGCCGCCGTGATCTTCTGGGTGTTTTTCACACTCGCGATCTTGGTCTTTATCTCTTTGCCGCCAGCCATCGGATATGCTCCTTAGTAAACGCCTTTGGCCTTGAAGTCTTCGATCGCCTGCCTGATTTCGGCCGCGATATCGTCGTTGTAGTCACCCGACTTATTGATATTGTCGAGCATATCTTTTTTGTTGGAACGGATATGCGCGAGCATCGCGTCCTCGAAGGCGACCACCTTGGTGACCTCGACGTCGTCGAGAAAACCCTCGTTCGCCGCGTACAGCGAAATCGCCATTTCGGCGACCGACAACGGCGAATACTGGCGCTGCTTCATCAGCTCGGTGACGCGCTGACCGCGCTCGAGCTGCTTGCGTGTGGCCTCGTCGAGATCCGAGGCAAACTGGGAGAAGGCAGCGAGTTCGCGATACTGCGCGAGCGCCAGGCGCACGCCGCCGCCGAGCTTCTTGATGATCGGCGTCTGCGCCGCACCGCCCACGCGGGATACCGAAAGGCCGGCGTTGATCGCGGGCCGGATACCGGCGTTGAACAGGTCCGATTCGAGAAAGATCTGGCCGTCGGTAATCGAGATTACGTTGGTCGGTACGAAGGCCGATACGTCACCGCCCTGGGTTTCGATGATCGGCAGCGCGGTCAGCGAACCGGTCTTGCCCTTGATCTTGCCGTCGGTGATCTTTTCGACATAGTCGGCGTTGATGCGCGCGGCGCGCTCGAGCAGGCGCGAGTGCAGGTAGAACACGTCACCGGGATAGGCTTCGCGCCCGGGCGGACGGCGTAGCAGCAGCGACACCTGACGATAGGCCCAGGCCTGCTTGGTCAGGTCGTCGTAGACGATCAGCGCGTCTTCGCCGCGATCGCGAAAGTACTCACCCATGGTGCAACCTGAATAGGGCGCGATAAACTGCAACGCCGCCGAATCGGAGGCGTTGGCCGCGACCACGATAGTGTGCTCCATCGCGCCGAATTCTTCGAGCTTGCGCACGACGTTGGCGATGGTCGAGGCTTTCTGGCCGATGCCGACGTAGACACACTTGATGCCGGTACCCTTCTGGTTGATGATCGCATCGATCGCTACCGCGGATTTACCCGTCTGGCGATCGCCGATGATCAATTCGCGTTGACCGCGGCCGATCGGCACCATCGCGTCGATCGATTTGAGCCCGGTCTGTACCGGCTGCGATACGGACTGGCGCGCGATAACGCCGGGGGCGACTTTTTCAATCGGTTCGAATTGCCTGGCGTCGATGGCACCCTTGCCGTCGATGGGTTCACCCAGCGAGTTGACGACGCGACCCAGCAGCTGTTCGCCCACCGGCACCTCGAGGATACGACCGGTACATTTCGCGGTATCGCCCTCCGAGATATGCTGGTAGTCGCCGAGGATTACCGCGCCGACCGAGTCGCGCTCGAGGTTGAGGGCCATGCCGTAGGTGTTGCCCGGAAACTCGATCATTTCGCCCGACATGACGTCCGCAAGACCGTGAATACGCGCGATGCCGTCCATCAGGCTGACGATGGTGCCCTCGGTCCTGGCTTCTGCCGCGCTTTCGAAGTTCTTGATGCGATCTTTAATGAGTTCGCTTATTTCTGACGGATTAAGTTGCATCGCGTTTATCCCGTAATCGTAATAATCTGTTATTTGTTGAGCGCAAGGATCAACTTGTCCATGCGCCCGCTGGCCGAACCATCGATAACCAGGTCACCCGCGGTGACGATCGCACCGGCGATCAGGCTGTCATCGATTTCGGTCGTAAGACTGACTTCCTTGCCGAGCCGTTTAGCCATGCTGCTGGCGATTTTCTCCTGCTGCTTCGCGCTGAGTTCCTGCGCGCTACGCACCCGCACCTCGATCTTGCCCTCGGCTTCCTGTTTCAGCGTTTCGAAAACCGTGGCGATCGCCGGCAGCGCACGTAAACGGCCGTTCTCGGCCAGCAGTTTGACCAGGTTATTGAAATCGGCGTCGACCTCCATGCCGGCAGCTCCGATCACCGACAGGAACAGCTCGGCCAGGTCGCTGGCGAGCATCGCCGGTTGGTGCAGCAGGACCTGCATATCGTCATCGGCAGCGATCGATGCTGCCAGCTGCAGCCCATCCTGCCATTGCTGCAGCCTGCTCTCGTCCTGCGCCAGTTCGAAGATAGCCCTGGCGTAGGGTCGGGCGGCGGTTTCGAAATCAGCCATTGCCTGTAATCCTAGAGCTGCGCGACCAGTTCATCGAGGACCGCGGCATGGGCCTTGGCGTCGACTTCGCGCTTCAGGATCTGCGCGGCGCCTGCGAGCGCAATCGATGAGACTTCCTTGCGCAGTTCCTCGCGCGCGGCGGTTACCTGCTGATCGATATCCGCAGACGCGGCGGACTTGATCTTTTCGGCTTCCGCGCGCGCGCTGCCCTTTGCTTCATCGACGATCTCGTTGGCACGCTTCTGCGCCTGGTTGATGATTTCCTGGGCCTGCTGCTTGGCTTCGTTCAGGCTTTCGCTGACCTTGACCTGCGCCTCTTCGAGATCCTGCTGACCGCGCTGGGCGGCGGCCAGGCCTTCTGCAATGCGCGCGTTGCGTTCTTCCAGCGCCGCGACTAGCGGTGGCCATATATATTTCATGCAGAACCAGACAAAGATGACAAAAGTGATCATCTGCCCAATCAGTGTCGCATTGAAATTCATATTGCTTTCCTCGCTTTAAATGTCAGGTCTGCCGCGCTTAGGCAACCGCGAACATGACATACATAGCCAGGCCGACCGCGATCATCGGTACCGCGTCGACCAGGCCCATGACGATGAAAAACTGGGTACGAAGCATCGGGATCAGTTCCGGTTGACGCGCAGCGCCCTCAAGAAAACGGCCGCCGAGAACACCG
>JAOTUD010000389.1 GCA_029864065.1 Gammaproteobacteria bacterium
CGCGAACCGGCTCGGTATCTTCAAGATGCGTCACGAGCTGCTCGACCTTTCGATCAAGGCGGCTTACCCGATGCGCTACCGCGCGCTGGAAAGCGCCTGCAAGGAAGTGGTCGGCTACCGCAAGGAAATTTTCAATACTATCGAAGCCGCGATCAGGCAGCGCCTCAAGGAAACCAATATCGATGCCGCCGTCAAGTACCGGCAGAAAAACATTCACAGTATTTACCGCAAGATGAAAGAAAAGAAGCTCAGCTTCAAGGAGCTTACCGACGTCTTCGGCGTGCGCATCTTGACCCGGTCGGTGGACGACTGCTACCGCGTGCTCGGCGTCATGCACAATCTGTACAAGCCGCTGCCCGGCCGCTTCAAGGATTACCTCGCGATTCCGAAAACCAATGGCTACCAGTCGCTGCACAGCAGCCTGTTCGGACCGCACGGCGTCGCCATCGAAGTGCAGATCCGCACCGAGGAAATGGATCATTTCGCCGAGTCCGGCATCGCCGCGCACTGGATTTACAAGGAAGGCGAAAGCGGCGGCAGCAGCGCGCAGGGGCGCGCGCTCGAATGGCTCAAGAGCCTGCTCGAAATGCAGCAGAAATCGGGCAGCTCGCAGGAGTTTCTGGAAAGCGTCAAGGTCGACCTGTTCCCCGATGAAATTTACGTGTTCACGCCCAAGGGCAACATCAAGAAACTGCCGCGGGGCGCGACCGTGGTCGATTTTGCCTACGCGGTGCATACCGATGTCGGCAATACCTGCGTCGCCGCGCGTATCGACCACCACATGTCACCGCTCGGCAGCAAGCTATATAACGGGCAGACCATCGAAATCATTTGCTCCGAATCCAGTCGGCCGCACCCGAGCTGGCTCGATTTCGTCAACACCGCGAAGGCGCGAACCAATATCCGTCATTTTCTGAAGTCGCTGCAGAAAACCGAGGCGATTTCGCTGGGACGGCGCCTGTTGCAGCAATCCGTCAGCCAGATCAAGGGACGCGACGTCAACATTCCGAAAGGCAAGTTCAAGAAAGTGCTCGACCAGTACCGTATGTCGAGTCCGGAAGAGTTGCTCGCCGAAATCGGTCTCGGCAACCGCAACTCCAGCCTGGTGGCGAAAGCCATGTACGAAATCGAGGACGACACCACCCTCTTCGATGACTCCGGCAAGCCGCTTGCGATCAAGGGCACCGAGGGGATGGTCGTTTCTTTTGCCAAGTGTTGCCGTCCGGTGCCGGGCGACGCGATCTCGGGTTTCGTGTCCTCGGGAAAGGGCATCGTGATTCACCAGCGCGGCTGCCCCAATATTACCGAACGCGGCAAGGAGGACCGGCAGCTGTCGGTGCAGTGGTCAGATCATGTCGAGGGTGAATTCCTGGCCTACATGAGGGTCCAGGTCGCCAATCAGCGCGGCGTCCTCGCGACCCTGGCCGCGACCATCGCCAACATGTCCTCCAATATCGAGAACGTCAACCTGACCGAGAAAGACGGCCGTATTTCGACCATCGAGTTTATCGTCACCGTAACGGACCGCATCCACCTTGCGCGCATCATGAAGAAACTGCGCTCGCTGCCGGTGGTCAACCGCATCTGGCGTAGATAGCTGTTGCGAGCGCGGGGAATACCCGCATAATCCGGAATCTTTGAGCTGGAGGAACGAAATGGCAAAAACCATAATCCAAACCGACGACGCGCCGCAGGCCATCGGCACCTACTCGCAGGCGGTAAAATCCGACAACACGGTTTACATCTCCGGCCAGATCCCGCTGGACCCGGTCAGCATGGAAGTCGTTTCCGGCGGCATCGAGGCCGAGATAACCCGGGTTTTCGATAACCTGCAGGCGGTGGCTGTGGCCTCCGGCGGCAGTCTTGCCGATGTGGTCAAGCTCAACATCTTCCTGACCGATCTGGGTAATTTTCCGATCGTAAACGAAATCATGGCGCGCTATTTTCAACAGCCATACCCGGCGCGTGCCGCCATCGGCGTCGCCGCGCTGCCCAAGGGAGTGGGCGTCGAAATGGATGCGATACTGGTCATCGACTAGCCCGGCACCGCCTGCCGGCAACAACTGCGGACGCGTTGCCCTGCCGGTGCGAGAGGCGCGCCTGTGGCGGTTGCAGGAGGCGCGTTCGAGACCCGGGCCCGCACGACGATATGCCTGAGTACCGTAGCGACCCCCTGGCTCCCGTTGCCAATGCCGACATCGAGCGACATGCCTGCTGACAATAAAATTGAGCACTGGTCCGAGCAGGGCCTGCGCTACCTGAAAGGCGTCGGTCCGAAAGTCGCCGAAAAACTGCAAAAGCTCGGCCTCAAGACCCAGCGCGACCTGTTGTTCCACCTGCCGCTGCGTTACGAGGATCGCACCTTCATTTCCCCGCTCGGTTCGCTGCAGCCGGGACAGCGCGGCCAGATCGAGGCCGAAGTCCTGCACGCGGGGGTGCACTTTCGCCGCCAGGGACGATCGCGCCGGTCGCTGGTCGCCAAGCTTGCCGATAACACCGGCGTGATTACGGTGCGCCTGTTTTACTTCAGTGCCAACCAGCAAAAACAGTTCGAAAAAGGCAATTGGCTGCGCTGTTATGGCGAGGTCAGGTCGGCGCTGGGCGAGCTCGAAATGATTCACCCGGAAACCGAGGTGATCGATATCGATAACCCGCCGCCGCTGCCGCAGACGCTGACGCCGGTTTACCCGACCACGGAAGGTTTACACCAGATATCGATGAAGCGCGTGCTGCGGCAGGCGATCGAGAAACTGAAAACCGACGGTATCGCCGAAACCCTGCCGCAGGCATGGCTCGATAACAACGGGTTTCCCGATATCACGTCGGCAATGATCGACCTGCACAGTCCCGAGAGCAAGCAAGACAGCGACCTGATCGCGCATAACCGGCATCCGGCGCAGTATCGATTCATCGTCGAGGAGCTGGCCGCGCATCGGCTCGCGCTGCTCGAGCGCCGGCGCCAGATTCGCAGCCGCAAGACCCCCGCGATCAGTGCGCACGGCAACTTGCCGCAAAAGCTGCTGCGCGCTTTGCCGTTCGCGCTGACCGGCGCGCAACAGCGCGTGCTGACGGAGCTGATGGCCGACTTTGCCGCCGCAAAACCGATGATACGGCTGGTCCAGGGCGACGTCGGCTCCGGTAAAACCGTGGTCGCCGCGCTGGCCTGCCTGCCGGTGATCGAATCGGGTTACCAGGCGGCGCTGATGGCGCCGACCGAAATCCTCGCGGAACAGCATTATCAGAATTTCACGCTGTGGCTCGAACCGCTAGGCGTGAGCGTGCTCAACCTGGTGGGCGCGGACAAGGGCAAGAAACGCGCGCTCAAGCTTGCGATGATCTCCTCGGGCGAGGCGCAGGTCGTCATCGGAACCCACGCCCTGTTTCAGGCCAGCGTCGAGTTCAATCGCCTCGGCTTTATCATCTTCGACGAGCAGCATCGCTTCGGCGTCGATCAGCGCCTCGCGCTGCAGCGCAAGACACGTGACGACGAGATGCCGCACCAGCTGATCATGACCGCAACCCCGATCCCGCGCACCATGGCGATGTCGATATACGCCGATCTCGATTATTCGCAGATCGATGAATTGCCGCCCGGGCGCAAGCCGGTGACCACGTCGATCGTCTCCGAACAGCAGCGCGACAGCCTGATCCAGCGGGTTGCGAAATCCTGTCGCGAGGGCGGGCAGGTTTACTGGGTTTGCACCCTGATAGAAGAATCCGAGGCGCTGCAATGCGAGGCCGCCGAGCTGACCTACGAATCGCTGTGCCAGCAGCTGCCGCAACTGTCGGTGGGCCTGGTGCACGGGCGCATGAAACCGGCGCAAAAGGAAGCCGTCGTCGCGGCCTTCAAAAACGGGGACACAAACATCCTGGTGGCGACCACGGTGATCGAGGTCGGCGTCGAC
>JAOTUD010000390.1 GCA_029864065.1 Gammaproteobacteria bacterium
GATAAGTTGCGCAGGCGGTACCAGGTTCAAAAGGAAGTGACCCGAAACGGCTATTTCGAAGGCGAGTTTGCGCAGTCGGAACTGCATCGTTTGCAACAACTTCTACACCTCGAAGATTGCGCGCCGGACGGCCGCAGCGTCGCCGTCAGTTTTGAATTTATGCGCAGCGAATTCGATGTGCCCATGGTCGTAGGGCAGTTGAAAACCAGTCTGGATCTGGAATGTCAACGCTGCCTTAGACGGCTGGAGATGCCGATGGACTTGGAATTCCGGCTCATGATCGATGCCGACGACGAAATGGTCAAGGCGAGCAGTATCGACACGTTATACAGCGACGATGGATTCATCGATATTTTCGAGCTTATCGAAGACGAGTTGATTCTTGCTATTCCGCTGGTGGCCTTGCACGAGGACACCGCGTGTAACGAGCATTGGCGTGTTTCGGCATCCGCGACCGGCACCGCCGATAAAGAAAATCCGTTTGCAGTTTTAAAACAGCTGAAAACGACAGATTAGATTAAACGGAGACAGAAATGGCAGTTCAGAAAAATCGGAAAACCTCGTCGAAGCGAGGTATGAGACGATCACATGACGCCCTTGGCAGCGCAACCCTGTCGGTCGAGCCGACCACGGGTGAAACCCATCGCCGTCATCACGTCAGTGCCGATGGTTATTACAAGGGTCGTAAAGTGATTGCCGACAAGATCGTCGAAGACGATGACGAGTAGCATCGATTAAATCGATTCCTGAATACGGGCGGCAAATACCGCCCGTATTTGTTTCGGACGCAGATTAAATGGCACAGAAAAAAATCGCGCTCGACGCCATGGGTGGCGACCATGGTCCCGTGGTTACGGTGGCGGCGGCAAAACTGGCGCTCGATGAAATCGCCGGTATCGAACTCGTTCTCGTCGGTGACCGCGGTCAACTGGAGGCCGAGTTTCGCAAGCATGGTCTGCAGCAAAATAATCGCATCGGTATTCACCACGCCTCAGAGGTCGTGGGCATGGACGACCTGCCCGTGGTTGCCTTGAAGAAGAAGAAAGATTCCTCGATGCGGGTGGCGATAGACCTCGTAAAGGAAGGCAAGGTACAGGCTTGCGTCAGCGCCGGAAACACTGGCGCGCTGATGGCAACCAGCAAGTTCGTATTGAAGACCATCCGTGGCATCAGCCGCCCGGCCATCTGTACCGCGCTACCGGGAATCAACGGTCGTACGCATATGCTGGACCTCGGCGCCAATCCCGATTGCACCCCGGAAAATCTCGCCGAGTTCGCACTGATGGGTTCTATCCTGGCGCAGTCGGTGGACGGCATCAGGAATCCCCGTGTCGGCCTGCTTAACATAGGCTCCGAGGAAATAAAAGGCAGCGAAACGATCAAGCGCGCCAGCCAGCTCATCGCCGAAAGCCGCCTGAACTATTACGGCTTCGTCGAGGGTGACGATATTTACAAGGGTACCGTCGATGTCGTCGTGACCGATGGCTTCGTTGGCAATGTTTCGCTGAAAACGGGCGAAGGCCTCGCGGCGCTGGTCAACCACGTGCTGCAAAGCGAATTCAAACGTAACTGGTTGACCAAACTGTCGGCGATTTGCGCGATGCCGGTGCTGTCGGCGGTCAAGCGCCGGCTCGATCCGCGCCGCTATAACGGAGCCAGCCTGCTCGGTCTTAACGGCATCGTCATCAAGAGCCACGGCAGCGCCGATACGTCGTCTTTCCTGAACGCCATCAAAATCGCCGATATCGAGATCGAAAATAACGTGCCGCAGCGGATCTCGGGCGAGATCGAAAACTATTTCAGCCAGATCGAGGAAGCCGTCACATGAGCTTCGCGCGAATCTCCGGCACCGGGGGTTACCTCCCCGAAAACATCATGACCAATCAGGACCTCGAGAAACTTGTCGATACTTCCGATCAATGGATCCGCGAACGCACCGGCATAAAGCAACGCCACATCGCGAGTAAAGACGAGACCACCGTCGACCTGGCGGAAAAGGCGTCGCGCCTGGCGATCGAATCGGCAGGCATCGATCCCTCCGAAATCGATTTAATCGTGCTGGCGACGTCGACGCCTGACAAAATTTTCCCCAGTTCCGCCTGTATCCTGCAGGCACGGCTCGATATCCATGGCTGCCCGGCTTTCGACATCCAGGCGGTATGCACCGGTTTCGTTTACGCCCTGACCGTCGCCGAAAAATTCATCCAGACCGGCTCGGCGAAGAAGGCGCTGGTGGTTGGCGCCGAGGTCTTTTCCCGTATCCTGAACTGGAAGGATCGGACTACCTGCGTCCTGTTTGGCGACGGGGCGGGCGCGGTGATCCTCGAAGCCAGCGAGGAAACCGGAATCCTGTCCACGCATATACACGCCGACGGCAAGTACGAAAACCTGTTATGGGTGCCGCACGGTATTTCCGACGGCTTCGACCAGGTGAAAGAGGGCAAGGCCTATGTCGAAATGCGCGGCAACGAGGTTTTCAAGATGGCGGTCAATACGCTCGGCCGTATCGTCGACGAAACGCTGGCCGCCAATCACCTGAAGAAGGCCGATATCGACTGGCTGGTGCCGCACCAGGCAAACATCCGTATCATCAAGGCCACCGCGAAGAAGCTGAAAATGCCGATGGAACAGGTCGTAGTCACGGTCGACAAGCACGGCAATACTTCCGCCGCCTCGGTGCCGCTGGCGCTCGACGTCGCGGTGCGCGACGGTCGCATCAAGCGCGGCGAGCTGGTCATGCTGGAGGCTTTCGGCGGCGGCTTTACCTGGGGCTCGGTGCTGCTGCGATACTAGGCTGCCGCAACCCGGATTACACGGGGTAGGATAGCTGTGTTATGATGCCACCAGATTACCTGGTGCAACATGATGATAAGCGTATTACTCACCGACGACCACGCGCTGGTGCGCAGCGGCATCCGCCGGTTGCTCGAAGATAGCGGGCAGGTCAGCATCATTGGTGAAGCCGATTGCGGCGAAGAGAGTATCAAGCTAGCTCAGCAGCTGAAACCCGATGTCATCCTGATGGATGTCAGCATGCCGGGTATCGGCGGGGTAGAGGCCTGCCGCCGGATTTTACAGCGAAATCCCGGTCAGAAGATTATCGTGTTGACCGTTCACAACGAGCAAACCTTCCCCAAGCGTATGCTGGAAATCGGCGCCAAGGGCTACCTGACCAAGGAATGCGGCGTCGACGAAATGCTGACGGCGATCAGGCAGGTTTACAATGGCGGCGCCTATATCGCGCCGAGCATCGCGCAGCAACTGGCGCTGTCGCTGCTGCCCGGCAACGAACACAATCCCATCGACAGGCTGTCGCGTCGAGAATTCCAGGTCATGCTGATGATTTCGCACGGCTTAACCAACGCCGAAATTTCCGACAAACTCTGCCTGAGCCCGAAGACCATCAGCACTTATCGACTGCGCCTGCTGGAAAAACTGGGGGCACAAAACGAGGTGGATCTGATCAAGATCGCGGTAGCGCAGGGCATGGTCGAATTCGTCAATTCGGAATAATTTAACGTGATCGCCCCGCAAGACTGCCAGCTTTGCCCTCGTCTTGCCGCCTACCGCATCGAGCAAAAATCCAGGCACCCGGATTATCATTGCCAGCCGGTGGCGGGATTTGGCGACGAGGGTTCGCGCCTGCTGATCGTTGGCCTGGCACCCGGACTGCATGGCGCGAATGCGACCGGCAGGCCCTTTACCGGCGATGCCTCGGGGCAGATGCTGTTCGAAATGCTGTTTCGTTATGGATTTGCCAGCAAACCCGACGCGCGCAGCAGCCATGACGATATGCGCCTTTTCGATTGTAGAATCACCAATGCCGTGAAGTGCCTGCCACCAAATAATCGGCCCAATGGTGACGAAATAAGCCGCTGTAACGCTTATCTGC
>JAOTUD010000391.1 GCA_029864065.1 Gammaproteobacteria bacterium
CAACGCCACGCTCGGGCAGCGCAGGCCCTCGATGCGGCTGAACAACTTCTGCCCCCGCTTGATCATGATCAGGGCTTCCTGGGTGCTGGTGACGTCGAGAAATTCCTTGACATCGGCCCCGGCGATAAATCCTCTTTCCTTGCCGGAACGGAAAATAACCGCTTTCGGCAGGCTGCCGTTGATTTCGTCCAGCAGGCTGTCCAGCTGTTCCAGTACGGATACCGACAGCACGTTGGTATCGGTATTCTTCTTGTCCAGGGTTAGCCACAGAATGCCGTCTTCGTCGCAGTACTGGTGCCAGTCGACAATAGTTAAACTCATGACTCGCTCCTTTCGATCAACATGGCGCCGCCCTGGCCGCCGCCGATGCATAGCGACGCGATGCCGCTTTTTGCATTTTTCTGCTGCAACACCCTGGCCAGGTGCAATACGATGCGGGCGCCGCTGGTGCCGACCGGGTGACCGAGGCTGACGCCGCCGCCATGGATATTGAGCCTGTCGGCAGGAATTTCGCCGACGGCCGAACGCATTCCGAGCTGCTGTTTACAGTAGTCCTTGTCCTTCAGCGCGGCGATTACCGCGAGCACCTGCGCCGCGAATGCCTCGTTGATTTCCCAGTAATCGATATCATCGATCTTGAGACGCTGCGACTTCAGCAGCGGTGCGATCGCATGCGCCGGACCCAGGCCCATCTCGGCCGGCGTCAGCGCCGCCCACTGGGTGCTGACCAGCCGCGCAAGTACCGGCAGGTCGTGCTTTTTAACCGCGCTTTCGCTGGCCAGCACCAGCGCCGCGGCGCCATCGGTGATCTGCGCGCTGTTACCCGGGGTTACGAGACCATAAGGCTTGTCGAAGGCTGGGCGCAGCTTGCCCAGTTTCTCCAGCGTCGAATCGGGCCGCACCCCGTCGTCGAGTTCGTAGACCTTGCCCTTCGAGTCGTAGACCGGCACCACCTCGTTCCCCAGTTCACCGTTTTGCTGGGCCTGGTGCAATTTCTGGTGGCTTTGCAGCGCAAACTGGTCCATCTCGCCGCGCGTAATGCCGAATCGCCACGCGATTTGCTCGGCGGTCTGGCCCATGTTGAGCCCGACGACCGGGTCGGTTAAGCCCTTGAGCAGGGCAATCACCGGCGTCAGCAGGCGCGGGCTGAAGGAACTGGCGACCCCGAGCCTGGCGCCGATCGATTTCGCCGCCCACCAGTCCGCCAGCCAGTTGACCATTTTCGGATGAAACAACAACGGCGCATGACTCATCGCCTCGATACCGCCGGCCAGCACCAGGTCGGAACGACCGCACGCGATGGACATCGCGGCGTTATCGAGCGCCTGCATGCCCGATGCGCAGTTACGTTGCACGGTGTAAGCCGGCACGCGGTCGCCGCAGCCGAGCCGCAACGCGACGATGCGCGAAATATTGGCCTCGTCGGGTCCCGGCATGGTTGCACCGAAAATGACTTCGTCGATCTCGGTCGGTTCGAACGGCATGCGTAACAGCACTGCGCGGGCCGCGTAGACGCCGAGCTCGGCGTGCCTGAAGGGTCCGGGTCTGCCGCGTGCTTTCAGGAACGGGGTTCGGCTGCCGTCCACGAGGTAAACGGCTTTTGCGTATTTCTTGTTGGTAGCTGCCATGTTGGGTCTCGGCTCAGCGGGAACGAAACTATAACTCAAAAGAGCCAAGCATAAACCATCGATAATTAGTTTTGAATTGAAACTTATGCTAGTAAATCTCTCGATAGAGATCAAAACTCCGCGCGCTACCTCGCGCGCGTATATGCGCATAATGTATATTATGTAAAGTTGGCAAAATATCGATATTCATCGGTTTAGAGATATGGTCAATCCTTCGAGTCTGCAGACGGCCACAGATCGGTTGACAGGTATTTCAAACCGCTGTCGCAGATCAGCACCGCGACCACCCCGCCCCGGGCCGGACCATCCAGCAGCTCCAGCGCAGCCGCCACGTTGGCGCCGGACGAATAGCCGCCGAATATTCCCTCGACACGCGCCAGGTCGCGGGCGGCGGCGCGCGCCTGCCGCCCCGAAACGCCCAGGTAACCGTCGACCGGCACCTTGTCGAGGAATTTCAGGTCCGGCATCGAGTAACCGCCGCCCTGGATCGGATGATCCGGGTTTTCGGCCGCGCCGTGCGCGAGGACTGCGGCGCCTTGCGGTTCCACGATATAACATGCGATCCCCGCGTCCTGTTGCTTGAGGTATCTCGTGATACCCGCGTAGCTGCCGCCGGAACCGACGAAATCGCAGAAATGCGTGACGTGGCCGCCCGACTGGCGCCAGATTTCGGGCCCGGTGTGGCGATAATGCGCGAGCGGGTTGCCGTCGCGGACGAACTGGTCGGCGCGAAACGCGGCACGCGCGATCGTGATGCGGGCGGTTTCCTGTTCGACCCGGGCCAGGTCGGCACCCGAGACCTGGCCCGGTGTCGATCCCGGCGCCTGCTCCACCAGCACGACCTCGGCACCGAGGGCTTCCATCATGCGCGCGCGTTCGACCGAATTACCGCGCGACATGACCGCGACGAAGGGATATCTCCTGATTGCGCAAACGATGGCGAGACCGGTACCCATGTTACCCGACGTCAGTTCGACCACGGTCTGCCCCGGTTCGAGTTCACCGGCACGCTCGGCCTCGTCGATAATCATGCGCGCGGCGCGGTCCTTCTTGCTGAATCCCGGGTTGGCGAACTCGAGCTTGGCCAGGATACGACCATCGTGATTCGCGCAAAGGCGGTCCAGCGCGACCAAAGGCGTGTTGCCTATCGCGTCTATTGCCGACGCCAGTATTTCATCGTAAGCCATGTTCAGTACCCGCCAAATCCAGTTAAACTAGCCGTAATCCAAAGATAACATCCATTTTGAAGAGATAGAGATCATAACGCCGATGCCCCACTCCACCTACCTTCCCGAAAAAATGGGTTCCGCGGTCGTCGCGCCGACGGGCAGTTTCGAAGCGGGTTCCTACCAGCAATTCACGCTGACCTACACCGCGGGTTACTTCGGCATCGACGACACCGGCTCGCTCAAGATCGTGCATCGCTTCGCGTCCGACATGGGCCGGCCGCAGTTCGACGATCCGGGCGCGCCCAACTATGTCACCGTCGAGGCCAGCAACGGCGCGCTGCTGCACGTCGAGTACGACATGAAACGCAATATCCGCCCGTGGGACAAGACGCTTTATATCAAGGTCGTGCGCGGATTCCTGCGTGAGGGCGACCAGATCGTGGTGCGCTTCGGCGACCGTCGTCAAGGTTCCCCCGGCATGCGTATCCAGACCTTTTGCGAGGATAGCTTCGAATTCAAGGTGCTGGTCGACGCGATCGCGACTTATAACTACGTCGAGCTGCCCGTACAGCCGGTGATTCGCATCGTGCCCGGCCCGCCGGTGCTGTACAAGGCGATCCTGCCGACGTTGCGCCGCAAACACGAGCGCTTCCGCCTGTGCCTGAAAGGCGAGGATCGCTGGGGCAATCCGTCCAATCTCTGCGACCAGTCGTTCACGCTGCGCGCGAACCTCGACGTCGACGCCCTGCCCGCGTCGGTGGCATTCGGCCCGGGCGAATTTTCGCGCATCATCGAAGGCCTCGCGGTTGCCGAGTCCGGCGACCTGATCATCGAGCTGCTGGCTGCCGACGGCAGCCTGGCCGCGAGATCCAACCCCTGCCGTTTCGTCGACGCAACCCCGCTGCTGCCCTACTGGGGCGACTTGCACGGCCAGTCGGAAGAAACCATCGGCACCAACTCCGCGCGCGATTTTTACGAATTCGCGCGCGACAGGGCTTTCCTCGATATCTGCGTGCACCAGGGCAACGACTTTCAGATCACGACCGAATTCTGGAACTGGCTCAACGAACTGTCGGCCGAGTTCACCGAGGAT
>JAOTUD010000392.1 GCA_029864065.1 Gammaproteobacteria bacterium
CCTTTTCCTGCAGGACTTCGATAACGTGATCGTTGGCAGCGAACACGTGCTCGCCGGCGAAATACTCGGTACCGGGCAGAAAACAGCCGTTGTCGCCGACCGGGTTGTAAACCTCGAGCCCGTATTTTCTGCCGATCTCGAAATCGTCCTGGCCGTGGCCGGGCGCGGTGTGCACCGCGCCGGTTCCGGCGTCGAGGGTGACGTGATCGCCGATTACCAGCAGCGACTCGCGCTCGTAAAAAGGATGCTTCAGCAGCTGTCGATCCAGCGACTCGCCCTTGCCGCGCGCGACCACGGTATAGTCGTCGATGCCGTAACGCTGCATCGCCGCCGCGGCCAGTGCCTCGGCCAGCAGCAGCCGTTCGACGCCCTGTTCGCTGGTAACCTGCAGCAGCACGTATTCCTCGGCCGGGTTCAGCGCCACCGCGAGGTTGGCGGGCAGGGTCCACGGGGTCGTGGTCCAGATCAGCACCGATACGGGTCCCGCGCCCGGGCCGCCGGGCTCCACCCCGAGTGCCGCGACGAATGCATGCTCGTCGATCACCGCGAAGCGCACGTCGATCGCGGGCGAGGTTTTGTCCTTGTAGTCGACCTCGGCCTCGGCCAGCGCCGATCCGCAATCGGTGCACCAGTGCACCGGCTTGTCGCCGCGGGTGACGTGCCCGTTTTCGATAATCTTGCCGAGCGCGCGCACGATGTTCGCCTCGGTGGCGAAGTTCATCGTCAGGTAAGGGTTGTACCAGTCGCCGAGCACGCCGAGGCGGATGAAATCGACGCGCTGCTGGTCGATCTGCTTGAGGGCGTAGTCGCGGCAGGCCTGGCGAAACTCGTCGGCCTCGACCTTGACGCCGACCTTGCCGATCGTCTTTTCCACCTGGTGCTCGATCGGCAATCCGTGACAGTCCCAGCCCGGGACGTAGGGCGCATCCTCGCCGTTCAGCGTGCGCGACTTGACGATCATGTCCTTGAGAATTTTGTTGACCGCGTGGCCGATGTGAATATCGCCATTCGCATAGGGCGGGCCGTCATGCAGTACGTAGCGCTTGCGACCGGCGCGCGCGTCGCGGATCTTCTGGTACAGGTCCTGCTCCTGCCAGCGCTGCAGGCGCTCGGGCTCGCGATTCGCGAGGTTGCCGCGCATCGGGAATTCGGTGTCGGGGAGGTTTAATGTGGATTTGTAATCAGCCAACTGCTATTGGTCCCGGTTAAAATAAGCTATTGCGTTTTCGGTATCGCGCCCGATATGGACAGATAATTCTTCCAGCGATTCGAATTTCTGTTCGTCGCGTATCTTGTGCAAAAACTCGACCTCGACGCTATAACCATATACGTCCCGATCGAAATCCAGAATATATACCTCGAGAATAGTGTCGACGCCGGCCACCGTCGGGCGCGTGCCGATACTGGCCACGCCCGCGAGCGCTCGATTATCTATTCCTTTGACGCGAACCGCAAATATTCCTTTAACGATCAGGGTTTTATCACCCATCTTGATGTTAATCGTCGGGTATCCGAGCTGGCGACCGAGTTTTTGACCGTGCGCGATCCGGCCCGACAGCGAATAGGGCCTTCCGAGCAGTTCCGCTGCCTTTTCGAAATCGCCGTTCTCGATACACTGGCGAATGCGCGTGCTGCTGACGCGCTCGCCGTCCTGAATCAGGGTTTCGGTTTCGTCGACGACGAAACCGAAACGCGCGCTGTTGTGCTGCAGAAACTCGAAGTTGCCCTGGCGATTCTTGCCGAAATGGAAGTCGTCGCCAATGACGAGGTGTTTCGTATTGAGACAATCGATCAGGATTTGCTGCACGAAATCCTCGGCGCTCTGGTTCGCCAGGCGCTCGTCGAAGTGCAGGCACAGCAGGTAGTCGATCTGCTGCGCCTTCAGGTAGGCTATTTTTTCACGAAACCGGGAGAGCCGCTTGGGCGCCCGCTCGGGCGCGAAGTATTCAATTGGCTGTGGCTCGAAAATGACGACCACGGTCGGCAGCGCTGCCTTGCGGGCAACACGTTTCAACTGGCTGATGACGAGTTGATGGCCACGATGAACGCCGTCGAAATTGCCGATTGTCACCGCGCTCGCGCTTAGCGGGCTTTTCAGATTGTAGAGTCCACGGATCAGTTTCATGTGAGATCAGGCGACGATATGTTGGCGACGAAAACCCATTATCCAAAGCGAAATGCCGTAGCACAAGATTGCCGGCAAGATCATCCATGAGAGTTCGATCAGCCGCTGATGCCAGCGCCATTGGCCCCAGATATCGGCAACCGGCAGCATGAAATGGATCAGGGTTCCCATGACGATGCAGGCGCAAAGAATTTTGAGCAGCGGGCGGCTGAAGGTGTCGAGCGTGCCGAGGAACTTGTCGCGCCGCAGTTCCCGCGCCAGGCGAAACGCGTTGAAATAGGCCGACGCGGTGGTTGCCAGCGCCAGCCCCACGTGCGGCGCCAGGAAATCTGTCTGCACCATCCACACCACCAGAACGACGTTCAGCACCATGTTCAATACCATCGCCTGGATGCCGATGCGCACCGGGGTTTTGGTGTCCTGACGGGCGTAGAAGCCGTTTGCCAGGATCTTGATCAGGACGAATGCGGGCAGGCCGAGGCTGTAGGCCATCAGGCTGTAGGCCGCCATCATCGAATCATTGGCGCGAAATGCGCCGTACTCGAACAGCGTCGACAGGATCGGTTGTGCCAGCAGGAACAGGCCGAAGGTGGCGGGTACCGCGATCAGCAGCGACAGCTGAACCGCCCAGCGCAGGGTGTCGTTGAAATGAGTCGCGCCTTTTTTGTAATGCGCCTCGGACAGGTTGGGCAGCACCACCGTGGCGAGCGCGATACCGAATACGCCGAGCGGAAACTCGAGCAGCCGGTCGGAATAGTAAAGCCAGGAGACGCTGCCGGTAACCAGGAAGGAAGCGATAAAGGTATCGAACAACAGATTGATTTGCGCCACCGACGAGCCGAACAGGGCCGGAATCATCAGCCTGACGATTTTCTGCACGCCCTCGTGGCGCCAGCCCCATCTCGGCCGCGGCAGCAGGCCTTCCTGGTACAAAAACGGCAGCTGGAACAGCAGTTGCGCGATGCCCGCGATCAGCACGCCCCAGGCGAGCGCCGTGATCGGCAGGTCCAGGCGCGGACTCAGGTACATCGCGCAACCGATCAGGCTCAGGTTCAGCAGCACCGGGGTGAATGCCGGTACCAGGAAATGTTTCCAGGTGTTCAGTATTCCCGCGGCCATCGCGGTCATCGAAATCAGCAAAATGTACGGAAAGGTGATACGCAGCATGTCGGCGGTGAGATCGAACTTGGCCGGTTGATCGAGAAAACCCGCGGCGAACACGCTGATCAATAGCGGCGATGCGACCACGCCGAACAGGCTCAGCAGCAGCAGGATGAATCCCAGGGTGCCGGCGACGCGGTCGATCAGGTCGCGGGTCTGGGCCGCCGAATAGTTGTTGCGATACTCGGTTAGCACCGGCACGAAGGCGAGCGAAAAGGCACCTTCCGCGAACAGCCGGCGCAGAAAGTTGGGGATCTTGAAGGCGACAAAGAACGCATCCGCGGCATCGCTCGCGGAGAAGAACCTGGCGATGACAATATCGCGCGCGAGCCCGAGCAGGCGCGACAACAGCGTCATCGAACCGACCGAGACCGTTGATTTGATCAGCGCGCTCATTGGGTGAAGTTTTGAACCCCGGTGTGTATAGCCGTAAAACCGGCGAATTCTAGCATCTAAGCCCCTGTATAGCAGTCATTTTAGGTTGACAGCAACGGGAGCAGTGAAGATAATGCGCGCCTCATTTTTCAAGCCCGATTCCAGGAGTAAACCTTGGCAAACTCAGCATCCGCGCGCAAACGCGCTAACCAGGCCGAACA
>JAOTUD010000014.1 GCA_029864065.1 Gammaproteobacteria bacterium
TCCTTGAGGATCGCACGGTTTGGATTGATAAAGGCCGATCCGCTATAGCCATCGACCACCAGTTTGACCCCGTCGAGCTGTTTTACCGGCAGGTTTGGCACGCCCATGACCGCGGGAATGCCCAGGGCGTGCGCGAGAATCGCGACATGCGACGAACTGCTGCCGTGCGCGGAAACGATGCCGCTGAGGCAGTCTACGGGGACGTCGGCCAGGTCTGTAACGGTTACCTCGTCGCCGACCAGAATGGTTTTTTCGGGGAAATCCAGGTAAGTGCTTTGCTCGAGCATCAATTTGCGCAGCACGCGCAACCCGAGATCCCGAATATCGTTGGCACGTTCGGCCAGGTAGCTGTCCTCCATCTGCTCGAACACGTAGGCGTGTTGTTCGACCGTATCGCGCCAGCTGGACGGAGCCCAGTTGCCCGCCTTGATTCCTTTCTCGGTGTCGTCGATCAGCGACCCGCCGCTTAACATCTGCGCATAGGCCAGGAAAAGAGCGCACTCCTCTTCCGGCATGAACGCGCGCATCGTCTCCGCGAGCTCCGTCAGTTCGTCGCAAACCTTGCGCACCGCCTCCCTGAAACTGCTCAATTCTCCTTTGATATCGTCGGTCTTCTTGTCCGGTACCGATTCGAGGTTAACCCCGCGGTTGAGCACCATTGCCACGCCGATCGCCATCCCCGGGGCACCGGCCACACCCTTGATCATGTGGGTGGTCTTCTGCGCGCTGAAACGCCCCTGGCTTTCGGCGCGTTCGATCGAGGTCGCCAACTGCGCCGCGAGTGTGGTCAGGTAGGCTTCCTCGTCCTCGTTGAAAGCGTTTTCCGCTCGTTGCACCGAGATAACCCCGAGCACGTCGCGGTGCGCGATGATAGGCACCCCCAGCAGCACCGGAAAATTCACCTCCCCGGATTCGGGCACCAGCAGAAAGGTCTTGTGCGAGGGCGCATCAACCAGGTTGAAGACTTCTGCCCGCGCGGCAATGGTGCCGATCAAACCCTCGCCTATTCTGCGCTCGACCTTGCCGATGATGTCAGGATTCAAACCACTACAGGCCTGCAGCACCATGACATCGGGATCTTCTTTTCTGGCGAGAAAAATAGAGCAAGCATCCGCATTCAGATCGCTGGTTAGGCTCTCGGTTATCAACACCAGCGCGCTGCCGATATCAGGGGCCCTGTTGACCTCCTGCACGATTCGTTGCAGCCTGTGAATCATCGATGGCATCGTTAAGCTCTCGCTTGCGCAGAAAAGGTCATTCGCTGGCGCCCGACGCTGGCAGGTTGGATTCGAGTTGCGCGAGCGCGCATTGATATACGCGTCGCTTGAAAAATACGACATTTTCAGCCGGATACCAGTAGTCGACCCATTTCCAGTGATCGAATTCCGGGGTTTGCGAGACGCCGAGATCGAAATGCTCCTCGTCGGAAACGAGCTGCAACAGGTACCAGAGCTGTTTTTGCCCGATGCAGCGCGGTTCCGATCTGCGCATCAGCCGCCGAGGCAACTTGTAACGCAACCAGCTGTCGGTGAAACCTAGCACCGAGACGTGCTCCGGCCTTAATCCCGTCTCTTCCCACAGCTCGCGATACATCGCCTGCACGGGATCCTCGTCTGGACTGATGCCGCCTTGAGGAAACTGCCAGGCATCCTGCCCGACGCGACGCGCCCACATCACCTGGGCAGCGCTGTTGCATAATATTATGCCGACGTTTGCACGGTAGCCATCTGCGTCAATCATTTCGCTGCCTGCCATATATCGTTTAGAATCAGGGCCGCTCATTCTGACATAGACGCTCAGAATCCAGCAAGTACAGACAACGGAAGCAAGTTATGACTCTCGCGATTTTCGACCTCGATCACACCTTGCTGGACGGCGACAGCGATTACCTGTGGGGCGAATACATGGTCGAAAATCGTATCGTCGACGAAAAGGAATATCGCGAGCGAAACCTGGTTTTTTATCAGGACTACCAGCGCGGGGATCTCGACAACGATAAATATCTCGAATTTTCTCTCGAACCGCTGACGCGTTACGACATCGAGGAACTTCATAAATGGCGGGCCGATTATATCGAAAACTGGATAAAGCCGATTATCGTTCCCGGCGCGGCCGACCTGCTAAACCGGCATCGCGCACAAAACCACGAACTGCTCATTATCAGTGCAACCAATTTTTTCATCACCGAGCCGATCGCAGCATTGCTCGAAGTGCCAACGGTGCTTGCCACCGAACCCGAAATTGTCGATCGGCGTTACACCGGGCGCTACCTCGGCACCCCGACCTACCGCGAGGGCAAGGTCACCGTATTGCGGGAATGGCTCGCCAGAACCGGGCACGACCTCGACGGCAGTTATTTTTACAGCGATTCAATCAATGACCTGGCGCTGCTCGAACGGGTCGACAATCCGGTCACAGTGCATCCGGACGACGAGCTCAGGGCCATAGCCGAAGCCCGCGACTGGAAAATAATCGACCTGCGCTAGCTCCATACTGGTTCTCGCAGAGGCGCAGAGGCGCGGATAGCGCAGAGAAATAATTCTGCTTTGCCATGCTCGAAGGCTGTACGCGCAAACGCACGGTAATCTCATCTGGAAATACACTTTCTGATCTCCGCGACCTCGGCGCCTCTGCGAGAGCAGCCCGTGAGCCTCGCAGGAAAGGATTCACGCCTTGGGGAGGGTGACGCCCGTCTGGCCCTGGTACTTGCCGCCGCGGTCCTTGTAGGAGACCTCGCAGACTTCGTCCGACTCGAAAAACAGCATTTGCGCGACCCCCTCGTTGGCGTAAATCTTCGCCGGCAGCGGCGTCGTATTGGAGAATTCCAGCGTCACGTGCCCTTCCCACTCCGGTTCGAGCGGGGTTACGTTGACGATAATCCCGCAACGGGCGTAGGTCGACTTGCCCAGGCAGACGGTCAGCACGCTGCGCGGGATACGAAAATACTCGACGGTGCTCGCCAGCGCGAACGAGTTGGGCGGAATGATGCAGACATCCGACTGCAGGTCGACGAAGCTGTCGTCATCGAAATTCTTGGGATCGACCATCGCCGAATTGATATTGGTGAAAATCTTGAACTCGCTGGCGCAACGCACGTCGTAACCGTAGCTCGAGGTACCGTAGGATATGATGCGACCCTTCTCCGACTCGCGAACCTGCCCGGGTTCGAATGGTTCGATCATGCCCTCGGTTTGCGCCATGTGGCGGATCCATCGATCAGATTTGATAGTCACGCGCTGTTTCCGTGTAAAAAAGAGCGCAGTATATCCGTTCGCGGGTGCCGTAGTCGATGCCGATGCCGATGCCGAGGCGTGTACCACGGTGAGCAGCAAACCATCCTTATTCCCCTATAATTACGCTAATCCTGTTGGATAGACTTTAAGGCAATCCGGCGATGTGCCGATAAACTCGTAATGACAAGCATGGCCCCGAATCCGCACAAGCACAGGCGCTGGGCGACGCTATTGCGCCAGATGCTGCGGTTTCGCCTCGCGCGCAGGCTGTTCGTGGTCGTGTTTGCGGCGATTGTGCTGATCGAATTTATCATTGTTTTTCCGTCGTATAACAACTTCAAGCAAGCCCAGTTCGACGATTTTCAGGAACTTGCGCGCGTCACGACAAGCGCGGCCCTGACGCAAGAAATGCCCGAAGCAAAAGAATTGATGAACGCACTGAAGCGAATCGAGCGATCTGATCCGCGCATCGTCGGCGTCAGCCTGTCCTACGCAAGCGGTCAAATCGTTGCCAGCGTCGGCGAAGCCACGGACCTGAAAGCGCTTGCTATCGCAGGACCGACCGCCAGGCTATCGCAAGACGGTCAACGCTACGAGGTCTACCTGCCTTCGCCCGTCATCGATTCCGGCAGCAATGTTACCGTTCGCATGGACTCATCCTCGGTGTCCCATGAGCTCAATGCCTTTCTGTTTCGAATTCTGGGCCTGGTGCTGATTATCTGCGTGGTTTCCGGGGCGATCGTGTTTTTCTACGTGGTTTATGACCTTATCTACCCGCTCGAAGAGATCCACGAAAACCTGAAACAGGCCAAATTTAATCCAGCCCTCGCCGATGAAAACATTATTCGGCATTCACGCGACGACGAGCTCGGGGAAACCATCGACCTGCTCAACGATGCGTTGCGCGAAATCGGGGAAGCTCATCGCTCCGACGTCGCTTTCCAGGAACAGCGGTTGCGCGATTTCGCCGCTGCCGCGTCCGACTGGTTCTGGGAAATGGATGAACACCTGAGATTCTCGTACTTCTCCGACCAGTTCGAATCCGTCACCGGCGTAAATCCCGGGAAGCTGCTCGGCCAGACGCGCAGGGAAACGGGTTTACCGGCCGTATCACCCGAAATCTGGCAGGAACATCTCGACACCCTCGAAAATCACCGGCCTTTCCGCGGTTTCACCCACCCGAGAGACAAGCCTGACGGCAGCCGCGTGTGGCTTACGATCAGCGGCAAACCGGTATTTCGCGAAGATGGTGAATTTCTCGGCTATCGCGGCAACGGATCGGATATTACCGAACTCTACAGGGCGCAACAGGATCTGGTCGAAGCCAAGGAGGCGGCGGAACAGGGCAATCGCGCCAAGTCGGAATTTCTCGCGATAATGAGCCACGAAATTCGTACGCCGATGAACGGCATCATCGGTATGACCGACCTGCTGATGGACAGCAGGCTGGACGACAAGCAAAAGCATTACGCTCAGATTATCCAGGATTCGGGCACGGCTCTGATGCGCATTATTAACGACATCCTCGACCTGTCCAGGCTCGAGGCGCGCCGGATCACGCTGGAGCAGGCAGAATTCGAATTCACCAGCGTGATAACGGGCGTGGTCGATATCCTGTCGCCGCAGGCAAGGGAGAAGGGCCTGGAACTCAATTACGAGATCGAGACCGACGTACAGGCCAGTTATCTCGGCGATTACGGCCGACTACGCCAGGTCATGGTCAACCTGGTCGGCAACGCCATCAAGTTCACCCGCAAAGGCTCCATCACCATCACAACCGAACGTATCGGCGGCGACGATGACAAGCCCCGGTTACGCACCGAAATAAGCGATACCGGTATCGGCATTCCCACCGAGGCGATCTCCAAGTTATTCACGAGTTTTACGCAGGTCGACGCATCGACCTCGCGGCGCTTCGGCGGCACCGGTCTCGGGCTTGCGATCTGCCGCAAAATCATCGAGACCATGGACGGCAAGATCGGCGTCGACAGCACCGAGGGCGAAGGCAGTACCTTCTGGTTCGAAATCGAGCTGCCGCGGATCGATCCGGCATGCTATGACGAAGATCGCGATGACACCATTACGATAATACCGGGACAGCAGTTCAAGGCCGATCAGACCGGCGCCCAGCTGCGGGTCCTGGTGGTCGACGACGTTCCGGTAAACCTGATCGTGGTCGAAAAAATACTCGACAGCCTCGGCTACCAGGTAGAGGCTGCGACCAATGGATTGGAGGCTGTCGAAGCGGTCAAGTCGCGGCGTTACGACCTGATATTCATGGATATCCAGATGCCGGGGATGGATGGCCTGGAAGCGACCAGGCAGATTCGCGCGCTCGATATCGAGATCAGCGACATTCCGATCGTCGCGATAACGGCCAACACGCAGGACAGCGATCGGGATGCCTGCATCGAGGTCGGCATGAATGATTTCATCGCCAAGCCGTTCGTCAAAAAGCAGCTGGTCACGCTACTGGCGAGATACTTCCCCGCGGCAGATATCGGTGCCTGCAAGGTCGGCTAACCCGCATTTACACCAGGGCAGATACTGCACTCGCGAAAATGGTCGTAAAGGGCATCGCTGAAAACCCTGACCCGCCTGGAGACCAGGCGCCCCGGTGGGTAAAGCGCGTACATGCCGACCTCGGGACGCGCGTATTCCGGCAGAATCGAGACCAGCTCTCCGCTGTCGATATGCCGCTGCATCAGGGCCAGCGGCCCGTTGACGATGGCATTCCCGAAGCAGGCGACTGCTGCCAGGAACTCACCGTTATTGGCGCTGACGCGATACTTCATCCGCGGGCTGATTTTCTTGCCGTCCTGCTGGTAAAACCACTGCCTGCCCACCGCCACGTTGCTATACACCAGTACCTCGTGTTCGACCAGTTCCGACGGGTGCGAGGGCTCACCGTGTTGCTGCAGATACCCGGGACTGGCGCAGGTAACAAAATGAATCCGGGCTAGTTTGCGGGCGATCAGGCTCGAGTCCTGTAGCTCCCCGATCCGGATCGCGAGGTCTATATTCTCTTCGATCAGATCGACCCGGCGATCGTTCAAGTCGATATCGATGCGGATATCGAGATGTTCGCGCAGGAACCTGCCGATCGGCTCGGCCAGCTGGCTGACCCCGAAACCCAACGGCAGCGCAAGCCTGATCCGGCCCGAAACCTGGCATTGCGCATCGGTGATAAGCTGTTCGGCCTCGTTCAAATCGGCCAGGATCTGGGTCGCTCGCTGGTAGAACTCGCGACCCGCGTCGGTCATCGACTGCCGGCGGGTGGTGCGCTGTAACAATTGCACCCCGAGCCTGCGCTCGAGTTCCGCGACCCTTCGGCTGACCATCGATTTGGCGATACCCAGCTTCTCTGCGGCGTTGCCGAAGCCCTGGTAATCAACCACGCGACATAAGACTCCAGTTCTTCCAGGCGATTCATATTGTTCTCATTTAAGCAACTATATTTTTAAAAACTGCATATTTATTGAATTATTAGAACAATAAAAATACCCGCATCTCAATCACAGGGGCAACTTGAAATGGAGTCGAAAACCCTGGCCAACCTGGCCGCCCTGACGGGCCGCACCATGCTCGCGGCGATCTTTATCATTGCCGGTTTCGGCAAGATCGGCGCCTACGCGGGCACGCAGGCCTACATGGAATCTGTCGGGCTTCCGGGAATTCTATTGCCCGCGGTCATCGCGCTCGAAATTCTCGGCGGGGTCGCGATCCTGCGCGGCTACCAGACCCGCATCGCGGCAGCCCTGCTGGCCGGCTTTACGCTGCTGGCGGCGGTTATTTTCCACAGCGATTTCAGCCAGCAGATGCAAATGATTCTCTTCATGAAAAACATTGCGATCGCGGGCGCGTTCCTGCTGCTGTTGTCGCAGGGACCGGGCCAGTGGGCAATCGGCCCGCGACGGAAAAATTTGGGGGCCCAGTCATGAGCAAACCGGTACCCATACTCAGGCTTGACGCCAGCGCCAATCCCGGCGCTTCGACCAGCCGCAAACTCGGCGACGGCCTGTTCGAGCAGCCGCGTCGCGGCGAGCAGGCGCTACGGCTGCGCCAGCGAGATCTGAACCAGGGCATTTCGTTCATCGACAGTGACTGGGTTGGCGCAAATTTTACCGGGGCCGACGCCCGCAGCGCCGCGCAAAGGAAACGCCTCGCGTTTTCCGACGACCTTATCGAGGAACTGGTCTGGGCCGATCGCATCGCCGTGACGACCCTGATGTACAACTTCGGCGTGCCGGCTGCCCTCAAGGCGTTGGCCGACCTGGTGTGTCGCGCCGGCGTGACCTTCCGCTACGGCGAGAACGGACCGGTGGGCTTGCTCGAAAACAAGCGCGCCGATATTGTCGTTACCACGGGCGGCGTGCCGTTCGACAGCTCGCTCGATTTCATCAGCGGTTATTTGCGACAGGTTTTTTCGTTTATCGGCATCAAAGACGTTATTATGATCGGCGCCGACAGGATGAACGTCGACGCCGACGCAAGCTTCGCCAGGGCGAAGCAGCAAATCGAGGAAACATATCCAGCCATGGCGACTCGGGAGGTAACTTGACCAATCGCAACGCAATACGGGTAATCCAAGGACAACCGGCCACCGATGGCGCCGGCGTGCAGCTGGTGCGCGTTATCGGGCAGCCCGCGCTGACGGACCTCGATCCTTTCCTGCTGCTGGATGCCTTCCGTTCGGATAATCCGGACGACTACATTGCCGGCTTCCCCGCGCACCCGCACCGCGGCTTCGAAACCGTAACCTACCTGCTCGCCGGGCGCATGCGCCACAGGGATAACGCCGGCAACGAAGGCGTTATCGAGCCGGGTGGCATCCAGTGGATGACCGCCGGCAAGGGAATAGTCCACTCCGAAATGCCCGAGCAGCAGGACGGTTTGCTCGAGGGCTTCCAACTCTGGATAAACCTTCCGGGATCAGAAAAGATGACCGCGCCAGCCTACCAGGAACACGACGCGGCGCGGATACCGACCGAATCACGGGACGGCGCCAGTATTAAGGTGATCTGCGGCGAAACCTCGCTGGGCACCCGTGGTCCGGTCAGTCAGCCATTGACCGATCCGCTCTACCTCGACGTATCGCTGGACCCCGGCGTCGAGTTCATCGAGAAGATCGCGGCCGGTCACAACGCCTTCGTTTACGCGATTTCGGGCCGGATCATGCTCGATGACGATGGCGGCGCGCAGCTCTCGCTGGGACGGGATCGGCTGGCGGTGCTCGGCCCGGGTGACTCGGTAAGGTTACAGGCTGGTGACGAAGCCGCGCGCTTCCTGCTGATCGCCGGCAAGCCGCTGCACGAGCCGGTTGCGCGCGCCGGGCCTTTTGTCATGAATACCGATAGCGAGCTCAGACAGGCTTTTCTCGATTACCAGAGCGGCAATTTCTGAATCGGTTGCGGGGACACAATACTCAATTAAAATTCCGGGAATTTAGGCCTGCGGCGCTTCCGGGATGACCAAAAATAGCGCAGCTATTTTTGGTCAGTTGTTCTGAATGACGATATTCGGGAAAGCCGCAGAATGATCGCGAGCCTTGGTCGCGAGTTTCGCCGCGGTCTTGCGAGCGATGCTACGGTAGATGGAGCTGATCTGGCTGTCCTGCATCGCCGTGACGCTCGGGTTGCCGCTATCGGCCTGTTCCCTGATGCGTATGTCGAGCGGCAACGAGCCCAGCAAATCGACTCCGTGCTCCCTGGACATACGCTCGCCGCCACCCTCGCCGAAGATATGCTCGCTGTGCCCGCACTGGCTGCAAATGTGAATACTCATGTTCTCGATGATGCCAAGCACCGGCACCTCGACCTTCTCGAACATCTTCAATCCCTTGCGCGCGTCGAGCAGGGCGATATCCTGCGGTGTCGTCACGATCACCGCGCCGCTGACCGGGATACGTTGCGCCAGGGTCAACTGGGTATCCCCGGTGCCCGGCGGCAGGTCGATAATCAGGTAGTCGATATTGTCCCAGCGGGTATCGTTGAGCAGCTGCTCCAGCGCCTGGGTTACCATCGGCCCACGCCAGATCATCGGCGTGTCTTCTTCCACCAGGTAACCGATTGACATCGATTGAATGCCATGACCGATCATCGGCTCGAGACTCTTGCCGTCTGTCGATTCCGGCTGCCCCGAGCAACCGAGCATGCGCGGAATGCTGGGACCGTAAATATCCGCGTCCAGAATACCAACCGTGGCGCCCTCGGCCTTTAGCGCCAGCGCGAGGTTGACGGCGGTCGTTGATTTACCCACGCCGCCCTTGCCGGATGCGACCGCGATAATGTTTTTGATGCCCTGCAGCGGCTTCAGGTTTTGCTGCACCGCGTGCGACTTGATCTTGCTGCTGACGCTGATTTCGACTTCGCCGATGCCATCCATCGCGGCGAGCGCCGTGCTGATTTCCTGTTTCAGCTCGTCGAAATAACCGGCCGCCGGGTAGCCCAGCTGAATTTCGATTTTCCAGTTGTCTCCGTCCTGGGTTATCGATTTGACGGCTTTGCTCGTAACCAGGTCGGTTTCCATATTGGGGTCGATTATCTGCCCCAGCTGCACTTCTATCTGTGATTTTTCAATCGCCATGGTTGTCGGATCAATTCAGGGTTTCGGCAAGAGCGCGCATTTTACCCGAGCCCCGCGCCAAATATCACTTAGTTTTTATGTGAATGTTCTATACAGTGCCTGGCCCAGCACCTAAAATACGCTGCTTTAATCAGCCAAGCCCGTAAGATGAGTGCCAATCCCCGCCAGATAGTGGTTACCAGCGCGCTACCCTATGCCAATGGCCCGATTCACATCGGCCATATGCTGGAGTACGTGCAAACCGATATCTGGGCACGATTTCAAAAATTGCGCGGGCACGAATGCATTTACGTATGCGCCGACGACGCGCACGGCACGCCGATCATGCTGCGCGCGCAGGCCGAGGGCATTACCCCGGAGCAGCTGATCGAGCGCATGCACGGCGAGCACCTGCGGGATTTTACCGATTTCGGGGTTGCCTTCGACAATTACTACAGCACCCACTCTGAAGAAAATCGCTACTTCGCCGAGTACATTTATAAAAAGCTGCGCGAGGGCGGGCACATACGCACGCGCGTCATTTCGCAGGCTTACGACCCGAAGGCGGAAATGTTTCTGCCCGACCGGTTCATCAAGGGTGATTGCCCCAATTGCGGCGCCGGCGGCCAGTACGGGGACAATTGCGAAAACTGCGGCGCCACCTACGCACCTACCGACCTGAAGAACCCGGTATCGGTGGTCAGCGGTGAAACGCCGATCGAAAAGGATTCGGAACAGTATTTTTTCAAGCTCGAAGACTTCGAGGAAATGCTGAAGGCATGGTTCGCGGCCGGGCACGTGCAGAGCGAGATTGCCAACAAGATGAACGAGTGGCTGGACGAGGGCCTGCAGGACTGGGATATCTCGCGCAACGCGCCCTACTGGGGATTTGAAATTCCGGACGCCCCCGGCAAGTTTTTTTATGTCTGGCTGGACGCGCCAATCGGCTACATGGCCAGTTTCAGGAACTGGTGCGACGCCACCGGGCACGATTTCGATACCTACTGGAACCGGGACAGCCAGACCGAGTTATACCATTTCATCGGCAAGGATATCGCGCGCTTCCACACCATGTTCTGGCCGGCGATGCTGCACGGCGCGGGATTCCGCAAGCCCAGCGCGGTCTACTGCCACGGCTTTCTCACAGTGGATGGGCAAAAGATGTCCAAGTCGCGTGGCACCTTTATCATGGCGCGTACCTACCTCGAGCATTTGAACCCCGAGTACCTGCGCTATTACTTTGCCGCCAAACTCGGCCCGGGCATCGACGATATCGACCTGAACCTCGAGGATTTTACGGCGCGGGTCAACGCGGACCTGGTCGGCAAGCTGGTCAATATCGCCTCGCGCTGTGCCGGCTTCATCAACAAACGCTTCGAAGGCAAGCTGGCGGCGCAACCCTCCAGCGACGACCTGAGTCGCCAGTTCCTCGGCGCCGCCGAAACCATTGCAGGTTTCTACGAGAAACGCGAATTCGGCAAGGCGATGCGCGACATCATGGCGCTGGCCGACAAGGTCAACCAGTATATCGACGAAAAACAGCCCTGGGTTACGGTCAAGGACGAGGCCAGGCTAGACGAGGTGCAGGATGTCTGCAGCATCGGGCTCAACTGTTTTCGCCAACTGGTGATCCTGCTGAAACCGGTACTGCCACGCCTCGCCGCGCAGGCCGAGGAATTCCTCAATATCGACGACTTGCGCTGGGAAAACCTCGGCGACAACCTGCTCGATCACGGTATCAACCGCTTCACCCCGCTGATGACCCGCATCGAACCGGTTTTTATCGAACGCATGATCGAAACCAGCAAGGAAGACCTCGCCGCGGAACAGAAGATGCAGCAGCAGTCTTGCGGCGCGGGCATCGCGGCGATCGCGCCCGAAATCGGCTACGACGATTTCGCCAAACTCGATTTTCGCGTCGCCAGGATCGTGAAGGCAAGCCGTGTCGAAAAGTCCGACAAACTGCTGCAGCTCACGCTCGACATCGGCAACGAAACCCGCAACGTGTTCGCCGGTATCGCGAACGCCTACAAACCTGAAGACCTCGAAGGCAGGCTCACGATCATGGTGGCCAACCTGGCTCCGCGAAAAATGCGTTTCGGCGTCTCCGAGGGCATGGTGCTGGCGGCCGGCAGCGGCGAAACCGAGCTATACATTCTCAATCCGGATTCGGGCGCCACGCCAGGAATGCGAGTAAGTTAGCTTGCTGTTGCGTTTTTTAGCGGCCGGACTTTTGCTCGCGGGCATTTACGCGCCGCAGGCCGCCGCGCTGGATTCCAAGAAAATCTACCAGCTGAACGAGAACCGCGTGTTCCAGGTTCGCGTGCTCAATCGCGAAACCGGCAAGAAATCCAGCATCGGCTCCGGGTTTATCGTCGGCGACGGCAGCCAGATCGCAACCAACTACCATGTCATCGGTCAGGTCATCCTCGAGCCCGACGTGTTTTATATCTCCTATATCGGCAAGGACGGCGAGGAGGGAGAGTTGAAAATGCTGGGCCTCGACGTCGCTCATGACCTGGCGCTGCTCGGCGCCGATAAGCGCGTCGGCGACCCGATCAGGATGAGCGAGCTGCCGCCGCGAGGCGCGCCGATATTCGCGATGGGCAACCCACTCGATCTCGGGCTGACCATTGCGGTCGGCACCAACGGCGGCATTCTGAACCAGACCGACGATAGCCGCATCCTGTTCTCGGGCAGCCTGAACCCGGGCATGAGCGGCGGCCCGACCTTCAACGACCACGGGGAAGTCATCGGCATCAATGTCGCCACCGCGCGCAACGACATCAGCTTTATCGTTCCGTCCCGCTTCCTGACGGATTTGATCGAGCACTCCGCCGACGGCGCCTTCGACGCCAGCGCGGACCTCAAGCTGGAAGTCGCACGCCAGGTGCTAGCCTACGAAAACAGGTACATCGACCAGCTGTTACAAAACGAATGGCCCGACCTCGATTTACGCAAGTTCAGGCTGCCGGGCGCCGTTTCGCCGACGGTGCGCTGCTGGGACAACAGCGCGAAACTGAGCGCGATCGCGCGTTACCGGCGCTTTCAAATTCGCTGCACCAACAAGAACCACGTTTACCTGGACGAAGACAACAATTTCGTCGGTAAGCTGATTTACGAGTATTTCTGGCTCGAATCGGACGAACTCAACGCGTTCCAGTTTTACAACCTCTACGAAAACCTGAACAAGGATCAGATCGAAACCAAGATGGATCGCGACATCGTCAGCAATTTCAATTGTAAAACCTGGTTCGTCGAAGTCTCTTCGCAGGAACTCAAGAGCAACCTGTGCCGCCGCGAGTACGTCGAGTACCAGGGGATGAGCGACGTCCTGTTCACCGCGGCTTTAACCGCTCATAGTGACAAGGGTTTTTTCATCACGCTGATCATGACCGGCGTGGACTACGAGGCGACGCTGCCGTTGATACGCAGGTTCCTGGAGCACAGCGAATGGCGGCCCTGATACTCGAAATCAGCACGCGCGGGCTGCACCGGTACCAGCAGATCGACCAGGAAATCACCACGGTCGGGCGCGCGCTCGACAACGATATTATCCTTTCCGACCCGACCGTCGCCCCCTACCACCTGAAAATCATCCGCTACGGCGACGACTCGCTGGAAATCGTCAACCTGACCGACGTCAACCCGACCCGCATCGATCACCAAAAGCCGGCTTCGCTGGTGACCCGGGATCTACCGGTAAGCCTCGAAATCGGCCGCATCGAGGCGCGTATACTGCCGCGGGATTTCGCCGTGGCGGCGACTCGACCGCTCGCGGGCAGGGGCCGCCGGGGACACTTGTTCGGACATGCCTGGTGGAGCGTCATACTGGTGCTGGCCTGCCTGCTGGTCGGCGGGCTCGATTTTTATCTGGGCTCCTACACCAGTTTCAAGTGGGGCGACCTGTTCAAGATCGTGCTGCGCGAGACCGTGCTCACCATCGGCGCCTTCGTGCTGGTGCTGGCGGTGCTGGAGCGCCTGCTGGTCAATCGCTGGGAAATCAGGCAACTCGTGACCACGGTGTGCCTGGTTTACCTGCTTTATTACCTCGCCGCGAACGCGGCCGATGGCCTCGATTACCTGTTCTCGGCAAGCTGGCCGACAACGCTGTTCCAGTTTGGCTGGTTCCTGGTCGTCATTCCTGTCGCAATCGCGCTTTACCTGGTCAATATTTCCCACCTGAAACCCGGCAGAAGCGTTATCCTTGCGCTGCTGATTGCAAGCCCGATCGCGGTCCCTGCGATTATGCAAAGCCCCGCGCTGTACGCGCTGCTCGACGATTTCAGCTCGACCGCCAGGTATCACAACAACCTCAGCCCGTTTAACCTGCACCTCGGGCAAACCGTCACCATCGACGCGTTTATCGCGCAGGCGCAAAAACTCGAGGCGGGTGAATTCGCCGATTGATTCTCCGGCCCGGAGGCCAACCGGATAATTCGGTGATTTTATAAAGACCTCCGGTTAATACGGTATTTTTACCTCTTATCAGGCTTTATAATTCCGCGAATGTCGGAATACCTGTTACTTTTGATTGGCACCGTGTTCGTCAATAACATCGTGTTGGCGAAATTCCTCGGCCTGTGCCCGTTCATGGGCGTGTCGCGCAAGGTCGAGACCGCGATCGGCATGAGCGCCGCCACCACTTTCGTGCTGACCCTGTCCGCGGTGCTGAGTTACCTGATCAACAGCCTGGTGCTGGCGCCGCTCGAAATCGAGTACCTGCGCACCATAGCCTTTATCATCGCAATCGCCGCGGTCGTCAATTTCACCGAAATGGTGGTGCACAAGACAAGCCCGCTGCTGTACAACGTGCTCGGAATTTTTCTGCCGCTGATCACGACCAACTGCGCCGTGCTCGGCGTCGCCTTGATCAACGTGCAGGAACAGAACAGTTTCTTCGAATCGGTAGTTTACGGCTTCGGCGCGGCGCTGGGATTTTCGCTGGTGCTGATCCTTTTTGCCGCGCTGCGCGAACGTATCAACGTCGCCGACGTGCCGGCACCGTTCAGGGGTTCTGCCATCGGCCTGGTAACGGCCGGACTCATGTCGCTGGCATTCATGGGCCTGGGCGGACTGGTCAGGGTTTAGATCATGCTGCTCGCGATCCTGACCATCAGCCTGATGGCCGGCCTGTTCGGCCTGATACTCGGCTACGCATCGATCCGTTTCAGGGTCGAGGGCAATCCCATCGTCGACCAGATCGACGCGTTATTACCGCAAACCCAGTGCGGCCAATGCACCTACGCCGGCTGCCGGCCTTACGCCGAGGCGATCGCAAACGGCGAGGCGCCGATCAATCAATGCCCCCCGGGGGGACAGGCGACGATCGTCGCGCTCGCAGACCTGCTCGACACCGAGGTGCTCGAGCTGAACGCGGAACTCGGCGAACATCTCGACGTGACGCTGGTGGCGGTGATAGACGAACAGACCTGCATCGGCTGCACCCTCTGCATTCAGGCCTGCCCGGTGGACGCAATCCTCGGCGCGTCGAAGCACATGCACACGGTTATCGCGGCGGAATGTACCGGCTGCAAGCTTTGCCTGCCGCCCTGCCCGGTGGACTGTATCGACATGGTGCCCGTGCAGCAAACCATCGACGACTGGAAATGGTCTAACCCGCTCGATCAACTGCAGCTGGTTCAGGATGGCTAAACTGCATCATTTTCACGGCGGCCTGGTGCTCGACGGACACAAGGCCGAATCGCTGACACGCGGATTAAGGCAGGCGAGCCTGCCACAAAAATTGATACTGCCGTTGCGGCAGCATATCGGCGACTACAACAAACCGCTGGTCGGGGTAGGTCAACGCGTATTGAAGGGCGAGACCATCGCCGCCTGTTCCTCGTTGATATGCGCCGCGGTGCATGCCTCGACCTCGGGCTTCGTCAGCGAGATCAGCCAGTTTCCGGTTGCG
>JAOTUD010000393.1 GCA_029864065.1 Gammaproteobacteria bacterium
CCATCCCGCCATATGCGATTCCGGCGAGCTGCGCCATGTCCCGGTTCCAGCTGGTCAGATCGTCGCTGCAGAACTTGCTCAGGTGATCGTGTCCGCAGGCACGCGCCATAACCTGCATCAGCTCCGTCGAGGCACGCAGGAAGTTATTCAACTGTTGCGCCGCGGTTTCTATGTGCAGGCGTTTGCGCAGATGCGTTTGCTGCGTCGCGATGCCGACCGGACAGTTGTTGGTGTGACAGGCGCGCATACCAAGGCAGCCGATAGCCTGCAGCGCCGAGTTGGATATCGCGATGGCGTCGGCGCCGAGCGCCATAGCCTTGATAAAGTCCGCCGGCAAACGCAGGCCCCCGGTAATCACCAGCGACACGTCGCCGCGTCCCTGGCGGTCGAGGTAGCGGCGCGCCCGGGCCAGCGCCGGGATGGTCGGAACCGAGATATTATCGCGGAACAGCAGCGGCGCCGCCCCGGTGCCGCCGCCGCGCCCGTCGAGGATGATATAGTCGACCCCGATCTGCAACGCGGCCTCGATATCGCGCTCGATATGCTGCGCGGACAGCTTGACGCCGATCGGGATGCCGCCGGTCGCGGCGCGCACCTCGGCAGCGAAGCGGCGATAGTCGTCGGCATGCTCCCAGTCGGGAAAACGCGGCGGCGAGATCGCGGATTCGCCTTCGGGAAGTTCGCGCACCTCGGCGATTTTTCCGTTTACCTTGTTACCCGGCAGATGGCCTCCGGTACCGGTCTTGGCGCCCTGCCCGCACTTGAAATGAAACGCCTGGCAGCGCTGCACCTTGTCCATCGAGTAGCCGAAGCGCGCCGACGCCAGTTCGTAGAAGTAGCGCGAGTTGGCGGCCTGCTCTTCCGGCAGCATGCCGCCCTCGCCGGAACAGATACCGGTGCCGGCGAGTTCCGCGCCGGTAGCCAACGCGATCTTGGCCTCCTCCGACAACGCCCCGAAACTCATGTCGGAAACGAATAACGGCCGCTCCAGCCGCAGTGGCTTTCTGGCGTTGGGCCCGATTACGACCTCGGTGCCCACCGTCGCGTCGTCGAGTAGTGGAACCCGGTAGAGTTGCGCCGTGAGAATTTGAATATCTTCCCATTTGGGTAGTTCGTCCCGCGGCACGCCCATCGCGCTGACGCGACCGTGGTGACCGACCTTCGACAGGCCGTGCGCGGCGAGGTGCTGGATATACTGGGTATGTGGCTCTTCCGCTGCCCCGTGAAGATCCTGGTAGAGGCCCTGGTAGGCGTCACGGTTGTAGGGCTGGGGATTATCGACTGCCCAGGCGCTGATCTCATTCTCGTCGACCCAGACTTCGCCATTTTCGAGCCAGGCCGAAAAGCGATGCAGGCGTTCGCTGGGATTGTATGAACTGACCCCGGTTTTGTAACTGTAATCCCAGTTATGCAATCCGCAGACCAGGTCGTCGCCCCGGATATGCCCGTCGCACATCAGCGCGCCGCGGTGCAGGCAACGGCCGTACAAAACCGAGACGTCCTCTTCGTCCTCCCAGCGAATAACGACCAGGTCCACCCCGGCCACCAGCGCGTAGCCCGGCTTCAGCGGATCGAGCTTTTTCCATTTATAAACAGATACTTTCTTCAAATCTTTCACCTTTCGATTCCCGATGGGAAACATGCGTGACGCCCCGAGTATGCAAACATGGTCAGCAATTGCAACCGCGGCCGTCGCGGGCGCCTCCGGATCGTTCACTGCGGCACCGTCGACGCACTCAAACGCTACTACCAAGGTTTCCAGTAGTGCGGACAGGCGCTGGCGACAGTATGCCTACCCGACCTCGAAAACCCGGCTACTACAAAACCTCGGCCAGCTTGTCCAGGATATTGCCCCAGCCGCCCTCGTGGTCCGAGCGCGCTTCTTCATGCAGGAATTTGACGTGGGTCAATGTCACATTCGTGGTGTTGGCATCAACCGCCGTGAACTCGAGCGTTACCGAGCTATCGTCGGTTGAATAAGGGGATTCCCAGGTGAATTCAAGCCGTTTGGGGCGATCGATGGCCAGGTAACTGCCGCTGTGCGGAATCCTGTCGTCACCGACCTGCATGACGATGGTGAAGCGTCCGCCTTCGCGCGGGTCGTTTTCAACCTCGGGTTGCGGCATGCCGGGCGCCGGCAGTATGAATTGCGTCAGCAGTGCGGAGTCCAGCCACGCATCGAAAACTTTTTCGATCGGAGCACCCAGGGTTTTATTTATTTGTACGGTCAGGTCGGTCATCAATTTTCTCCATGGTTCAGGATTTCATCGAGTTTTTCGAGGCGCAGCGCCCAGATCGATTTCAGCGAGGCGAGCCAGGACTCCATCATCCCGATTCGCGCCAGGTCCGCCTCGATCCAGTGCGTTCTACCCCTGGTCGTGCGCGTTACGAGGCCGGCGCTTTCCAGCACCTTGATATGTTTCGAGATCGCGTTTAACGACATATCGTAGTAATTGGCCAGGTCCGTGACCCGGCTCGCGCCCTGCTGGCACAACTGGGTCAGCAGCGCGCGTCGTGTTCCATCGCTCGCAGCCCTGAGCAATCTGGAAAGTTCTGCATCGCCATTATATTCAACCATAAAGGTGAATATAAATAATGTCGCGCTAAAAGTCAACCTTCTGGTTGAATAAAATACCGACTGCCAGTTTTTTGTTGCCAAATCGGTCGGGACGATGCTCTACTCGTGCTTTTGCAGGTGTGGCAATGCCGCGAAAATCAGGATCCATATTCCAGCTTGACGACAGGGTAGCCCTCGTGACCGGGGCCAGTAAGGGTATTGGCGAAGCGATGGCGCGCGGACTCGCACAGTTCGGCGCTAAAGTCGTCGTCTGCAGCCGCAAGCAGGAAGCCGTGGATACCGTGGCGGCGGCATTCCGGTCCGATGGACTGGAGGCCACCGGCATTGCCGCCAACCTGGGCAACATCGAAGACATCCAGCCGCTGATCGACAGAACCGTCGAAGTCTACGGCGGGCTAGATATCATCGTCAACAATGCCGCCGTCAACCCGGTTTTCGGACCGCTGCAGAATACCGACGAACACGCCTTCGACAAGATTATCGATGTCAACCTGAAAGGGCCGTTCGAACTGTGCAAGAAAGCCTACCCGATACTCAAACGGCGCGGTGGCGGATCGATTATCAATATCAGCTCGATCGGCGGGCTGACCCCGGAAGCCGGTATCGGCATTTACAGCGTCAGCAAGGCGGCAGTCATCAACCTGACCAAAGCAATGGCGCAGGACTGGGGCGCCGACCATATTCGCGTCAACACGATCTGCCCCGGCCTGATTAAAACCAGGTTCAGCGAGGCCCTGTGGAACGATGAGGAGACGCTTAACCGTTTCGTAAACCACATCCCGCTGGGCCGCATCGGCGAACCCGAGGATATAGCGGGTCTCGCGGTTTACCTGGCGTCCGACGCCTCGGCTTACTGTACCGGCGGCGTCTACATGGTTGACGGCGGATACGCCGCGAACTGAGCGATCAACCGGAATAATTATGTCGCCATTGGCCAGTCGACAGGAATACTTTGCGGGTTAGCGGTCAGATATCCCCGCTATCGCAATAACTTGAACGGAAAATCAGTATGAAACAGATTCTCGGCACCATGACTTTCGGCGAACAGGTCGACGACGACAATGCGAAGGCGATGCTCGATATATTCATCGCGGCCGGCAATCACGAAATCGATACCGCGCATCAATACTGCGACGGTCGCACCGAGGAAATGCTGGGACGGCTGTTACCGCCCCGGGTGGACAAGCAACTATACATCGCATCGAAGGTCAACCCCTGGAATGACGAGGGCCTGCAGCCGCAGCAGGTCAGAAAACAGTTTGACGAGATACTGCAGCGACTAGGCGCCGACAGTATCG
>JAOTUD010000394.1 GCA_029864065.1 Gammaproteobacteria bacterium
TGAAGTAGCGCTCGAACATTTCGCCGCCGATCGTCGCCGTGGCGTAGAAGGCATCCTCGCCTTCGTCGTATTCGAGCTCGATCGCGGCCAACGGCTGCGGCGCCGGGCCACCCAGCACGCGTCCACCCAACGCGGGGTCGTATACGCTTTTTTCCGAGCAACAGTAAATTACCCCAGCGCGCTGCTCGATTTCATCCTGGCTGTTGCGAAACCGGGTCTCGCCGTGGCGGTAGTTGATGAAACTCACCGACGGTGCTGGGTGGCTCATCTTGTGCGCGCAAATGGCCGAAAACGCCACCACCGAGTCTCCCGGTCCGCAACCGCCCTGCCAGCGGTAGCGTTTGCCATCCCGCGTCTGCAGATTGGCTTTGGCCTTGACCGATCTGCCGAGATCGATCAGGAAGCAGGGCGTCGATACGAATGGATAATAAAAAATGTAGGTTTCGCCAACGTCGAGCGACGAGGCCCTGACGGGTTCACGCATACGCGGATCGATTAGCGCGACCCGTCTGTAACGGTGGTACTCCTGGCCGGTAGCGGCCAGCAACTCGGGGCTTGCGCTTATTCCGGCGACCGCGGTCGCGCACAGTTTGACAAATCCTCTTCGCTTCATGCTCGACCGACCCTCGGTAGGTGACACTGCGCAAAAAGTATATGATATCTTTTCTGGTTGCGATAGCCCAGGCCGGCGCCACTCCGATTATTCGTCCAGTCGGATGTAAGGTTTCCGGCGCGGCAGTCGATAAATGTCTTAATCGCCTCGAACCGGGAGATTAGGTTGAAATCGGCCTCATTTACACTGGCGCTAACGCTACTCGCATGCCTGCCGGCAAACGCCAACGAACCGCAGATGATCATTAGCGGCAAGACAATCCATGTCGGCAGCAATAACCTGAACGAAAAAAACTACGGGCTTGGCCTGCAATACGACTTCGCCACCCACCAGCGCTGGATTCCCCTGATCAACCTGGCGTCGCTCGAAGGACAGCAACGACAACACCTCCAGACATATCGGAGCCGGCCTGAAAGGTCGTTTCAGGCTGCGCTCGGCTGAGCAGCGCGTGTTCTTCGACCTGGGCGCCGCGGCACTGGTCATGAAACGGCCGGATTACAACGACGACAAGCCGTTCCTCGGCATGCTGCCATTCATTTCGCTCAGCAACGCCTGGGACGGCATCGACGCGACCTAGGTAGCAAAAGTCGAAAAAACACCCCGTCCTCCCGATATTTCCAGTTCTCGGTCAAGTTGCAGCAATTCTAGAAATGCGGGGGCACAATACTTAATTCAGGGAATTAAGTATTGTGTCCCCGGAATTATGGCGACAGAATTATGCGATGTCTGAACTCGATGAAATTTTGGCGGATATCAGGGCCAGCGAAGCGCAGAGCGCCGCCCGGCGCGACTGGAATCCGCGGCAGCGGGGCGCTATCGATATCCGCATCGCCGCCGACGGCAGTTGGTACCACCAGGGCCGCAGGTTTCAACGCGACTCGCTGATAAAGCTGTTCGCCGGGATCCTGCGCCGCGAGCAGGGCGATTATTTCCTGGTCACGCCCGTAGAAAAACTGCGCATCGAGGTCGAGGACGCGCCCTTCGTCGCAACCCTGGTCGAACGGATCGACGATAACGGCGAGCCCGCCCTGGTGTTCACCACCAATATCGGCGACCGTATCCTGGTCGACGGCGATCATCCGATCCGCGTCGAGACTGACCCGTCAAGCGGCGAGCCGAGACCCTACGTGCGGGCGCGCGACGGTCTCGAGGCGCTGATCAGCCGCAGCGCTTTTTTCGACCTGGCCAACCTGGCCGACGAGAAAGTTCGCGATGGTTCGCGTTACCTGAGCGTGACCAGTCTCGGCCACGAGTTCGAACTGGGGACCACCGATGAGCAGTAAGCGATGAGCGGCAAGGGCACCCACGAGTACCAGGACGATCCGCGCAACGTGGATATCCTGATCGATATCAACGGCGAGTACTTTACACGCGACGCCGCGCGGGTCTCGGTGTTCGACAGCGGCTTCGTGCTCGGCGACGGCGTCTGGGAAGGATTGCGTGTGCACAACGGCAAAATCGCCTTTCTCGATCAGCATCTGGATCGGCTCTACGAGGGCGCGAAGGCGCTCGATATGGAGATGGAAATCGACGCGCCCGAACTCACCGCGCGGCTGTACCGCCTGCTCGATAAAAACGACATGCGCGATGGCGTGCACATCCGCCTGATGGTCTCGCGCGGAATCAAGGCAACGCCCTACCAGGACCCGAGGGTAACCATTACGCCACCCACTATCGTCATCATACCGGAGTACAAGCAGGCGCTGCCGGAGACCGCGGCCAGGGGTATCCGGCTGTTCACCGTGCACGTGCGCCGCGGCTATCCCGACGTGCAGGATCCGAAGCTCAACAGCCATTCAAAACTGAACTGCATTACCGCCTGTATCCAGGCCGCCAAGGCCGGCGCCGACGAGGCATTGATGCTCGATCCGCACGGTTTCGTCGCGACCTGCAACTCGACGCATTTTTTTATCGTGCGCAAGGGCGAGGTCTGGACCTCGAGCGGCGACTATTGCCTCGGCGGCATCACCCGCGGCAACGTGATCGCGCTATGCGAGCAGAACGGTATCCCGGTAGCGCAGAAAAACTTCAGCCTGACCGACGTTTACGGCGCGGACGAAGCATTTGTCACCGGCACCTTTGCCGGCCTCGCGCCGGTGCGAGAGATCGACGGCCGCGTCATCGGCAGCGGCGAGCGCGGGCCCATGGTCGAGAAACTACAGCAGCTGTACCTGCGCATGCTTGAACGGGAATGCAGCTGAAGCCGCTGCGCATCGCGATGTGGTCTGGGCCGCGTAACATCTCGACCGCGATGATGCGCGCCTTCGAGAATCGCAGCGATTGCACGGTCTGGGACGAACCTCTTTACGGCTATTACCTGGACGCAACCGGAATCGCGCATCCGGGCGCCGCCGAGGTAATCGCAGACCAGGGCACCGACGCGGCGGCGATCATTGCCCGCTGCATCGGCGACATCCCCGGCGGCAAACCGATCTTTTACCAGAAACACATGACACTGCACTTGTTGCCGCAACTCGAGCGCGGCTGGCTGGCAGCGCTGGTCAACTGCTTTCTGATCCGCGAGCCCGAGGCAGTCATCGCGTCTTATGCGGCGGTGCGCGCCGACGTCACGCTGGCCGATATCGGCTTCGAACAGCAGGCCAGACTGTTCGAACAGGTGCGCGACATGACCGGCGAGATCCCGATGGTCATCGACAGCCGCGAGTTCCTGCTCGAACCCGAGACCATGCTGCGGTCAATCTGTGCGCGCCTAGATATCGACTTTGTCGAGCAAATGCTGCACTGGCCGGAGGGTCCGCGCGAAAGCGACGGCGTGTGGGCGAAATACTGGTATGACTCGGTATGGAAATCGACCGGCTTCGCAGCTTACCGCGAAAAAACCTACGACCTCTGCGCGAAGGACCGGCAGATTGTGTCACGGGTGCAACCTTATTACGAGAAACTATACCGCCACCGGCTGCAGCCATAGTTTCATTCGTCGAGTTTACAATCCAATTTAATGCAAACAATCTAACACTTTTTCGCCTTCCACCTCCCCGGACGGCGGGTTACACTTGAACGTTGGGCAAAAACACTTCGGAAAATGGCTGAGCCAAAAATACTTACTCCCGCTCCCGGCAGCAGAATCGTCATGGACGAATCCGAGGTCATCCTGTTCGGCCAGCCGCCCGAGGTCTTAAAGGGCCTGTTGCGAGAGGGCGTGTCGCGTTTCGATACGCTGGTGCTGACCGACATTCGCGAAAAGAACGGATCGCTGCTCAACAACCTCGAGTTTCCGCTTTATTTTTTCCTGTTCTTCGCC
>JAOTUD010000395.1 GCA_029864065.1 Gammaproteobacteria bacterium
CAAACCTTGCCGCCGGCCTGGAAATCGAAACGGCAGATCCCGGCCAGTGCCTGATCGAGCTCGGCAGCTGCGAAAAATTCAGCCTCTACCTGATCGAGGGTGCGTTGCGCGCGATCACGCACGATCGACAGGAAACCCGCTTCGTACCGGACGACGACGGCGAGTTATTGCCGATTGCCCAGATTCGCCCGAGCATGTACCGCGTCGTCGCCGATGGAGCGGTGCGCTTTTTCAGGTTGTACCTGGACCAGCTTACCGATTTCGCGCGTCACCAGATCGAAGACGAGCCCGAGGCCGATATCGAGCTGGTCGAGATTGATGAGACCACCGAGCAGTCCATGTTTCAGATCCAGTTGTTCAAGGATCTGCTCACGGGTGATCTCAAGCTGCCCAGCCTGCCTGACGTCGCGCAGCGTATCCAGCAGGCATTTGCCGACAACCTGGTCACGGCGGAAACGGTCGGTGTAATCATCCAGTCCGATCCCGTGATTACCGCGAAAATGATCATGGTTGCGAATAGCGCGCTGTATGGTGGTCGTGCGCCGATCGAATCCCTGCAACAGGCCGTTGTCCGGCTGGGCCTCGAAAACACGCGCAAGCTGGTGATGACCTACGTGGTCAAGGAACTGTTCGATAGCAAAACCTCGGAGATGAGGGCGCACATGCAAGCGGTTTGGAAACACAGCCAGCACGTGGCGAGCCTGTGTCGTTTGCTGGCCGAACGTCTCGACGGATTCGAGGTCGAACAGGCGCAGCTGGCCGGGCTGGTACACGATATCGGCGAAGTCGCGATCCTGCAGTATGCACAGCAGCACGATGAGCTGCGCGATAACCCGGAAAAGTTACTCGAGGCGGTGAAGTCGATGCGCCCGCAGATCACCGGCATGCTGCTGGAGCAGTGGAATTTCGGCCCCGAGTTCGTCACCGTCGGTGAAGAATGCGAGGAATGGTTCCGCAACCCGACCGATCAGCCCGACCTGTGCGACCTGGTGCTGATTGCGCAATACCACTCCATGATCGGCACCCCGAAGCAGAGAAGCCTGCCGCCTATCGCGGCGCTTCCCGCTTTCGCCAAGCTGGGCATGGGCAACCTCGCAATCGAACAGGTTATCGAGTTCATGAAGAAATCACGGGACAAGATCAAGTCGATCGAAGCCCACCTCGGATCGCTCTAGGCCCTGGAAATATCGCGCAAGAAGTCAATTTCCTGGCCGCTAAATGCTGGCCGCAACCAGGCAAGCAGGACTCTTATTGGATGCCGGCGCGGGCGGGACCCAAAGGGCCTAAAGCCGTGTAGGCGCAGGCATGACGGCAGGGTCCGAGATTCGTCGTTTTCGGAAGCCCAGTCTAGTATCTCGAGCGTCTGTTTTGACGATTCGACCAGGGTTGAAACTTTCTACTATAATTGAGTGAAATTAATATAAATCAATAGCTTGCAACTTATTATTCACTAAAATTATAAAAGTTCGAAACCACGTCAACCCACTTAATTTAATAGAGATACTGCAATATTTTTACGATGCGGGGGTAAATCCTCTCGAGATTGCATCCTATAAACTGGATTCTACGATCAATTTGCTGGATGACAGTAATGTACCGCACTTAGCGCCGATCGTCGGGAAGGCGGGCGCGAAGCGAAATTACCTTCGTAGCTGGAATCTATGCGAATCCCGGGGGGTTCCATTGATCCATCATATTCTGACGGGCGGCATCGAGCCGCTCGGACATCAGCGCTGCAAATCGTTTCAGCAATTCGTAGCCGAATCCCGGATCTTCCTCGCAATGTACGAGTATCGATTTGCCGTCGAATTCCAGTAGATTGGAATCTTCCTGCGCGCGGGCCTGGAAGTGCCACCGATAAGGCGCGATGAGCCACGACCAGCCCAGTATCTCGTCCTTGCCGAGGGTTTGAATGTCGAGCGTCGGGCCCATTATCGCGGGCACCTGGATACAGACCTGCCCCTCGCGTAAAAGATAAAACTTGTCGGCTGGCTTGCCCTGTTGAAACAGGACCTCGCCTTCCTTTACCTGCAACTCCGTGACGGAGTTCAGCAGGAACTTCATGGAGGCGTCATCCAGGCCAGAGAAGAATTTGTGGGAGGAAAGGTAACGCTCGATTGCCTGCTTGCTCACTGCTTATACCTCTATTTTACGTTAAGTTCGCTTTTTCGCCTCGAACGGGCAGAATAGAGGCCATTTCCGGGAAAGTCCACTCGAATTCCAGGCCCTGGTTACGACTGAAATCTTCGGTTTAACGGCAGTGGATCGAGCCGCGTGTGATGGGCGAGCGCAAACCGGTTTATCAGTGGAACGGCCCGGGGCGTTGCATTGCGACGATTCAAACCGACAGGCTGAACGCGATCCACATGATTACAAACAGGAGTAGAAATGTATTCGGTTGCATAAACGCCCACACTTTAATAAAAAGAGGCCGAGACTTGTAAATGATAGATTTTATCTTCCGGGACAGGTCATTAAATAAATTAATCCCTCACTCGACTGGAAATTCAGATGTCCGGCAGGCAGAACCCAGATACCCGTACCGATTACCCGCTTTTCATGACCATAACGACGCGCTGGATGGATAACGACGTTTACGGACATATCAACAATGTTCAGTATTACAGTTATTTCGACACCGCCGTTAATCGATACCTGATCGATAACGAGGTGCTCGATATTGTCGACGGCGAAGTTATCGGTCTGGTCGTCGAAACCCATTGCAATTACTTCAGTAGCGCCGCATTTCCCGATGATATCGAGGCCGGGATTCGTGTCGCGCATCTCGGTCGCAGCTCGGTGCGCTACGAGGTTGGGCTATTTGTCAAAAACCGTGACAGAGCGATCGCGCAAGGTCATTTCGTTCATGTCTACGTGAACCGTAAAAATCAGCAACCAGTCGATATTCCGGAGGATTTACGCAAAGTACTGGCCAGGCTGGCTTGAACAGGGCGCTTTCGATGGTCATCAGCTCCTGGCTCTCATTTTTGCGACCATGGGCGCCGCATCGAAACAGGCTCGTCAATGTAATTGCGACCACGATCATCCGGCAAAAACGAGCAGTCGACCTGACGCGCAGCCTTCCCCGGCCGCCTGTTTCGAAAGAGACGTCGTTACTGGTCGACGATCAGGTTGCCGTTGGCGAGCAGGCTGTCGAGAATCTGCTGGTCGGTCAGCGTACCACCCGAGGTCAGGTCGACGCCGCTAAGCACTACTTGCTGCGCGGTTTCGAAGCTGCCCGAACTGCCGTCGACATCGATGCTGATCGTGGTGCTGCCGGTGCCGCTGTCGTAGCTGAAATTCAGGTAGCCGTCCAGTGTTACCGGATCTTCGCCCTGCAGCATGTCGGACAAATCCAGCACATCCCCGCCGACGCCAACGGTGAAGTCAGAAATGGTGTCAATCGCGGGGCTCCCTACGCCGCCCTCATCTCCTGATTCGAGAGCGAAGATGTCGATGCCGTCGCCGCCAATCAGGCTGTCGTCACCGCTGCCGCCGTTGAGGCGATCGTCACCGCCGCCGCCGAAGATGATGTCGTTACCGGAGCCGCCCACAAGCGAGTCGTTGCCTTGCCCACCCTCGAGCCGATCGTCGCCGGCGCCGCCGAATACGAGGTCGTCGCCAGCGCCACCCAGCACGACGTCGTCGCCGGAACCGCCATCGACGAGATCATCGCCGGCGTCACCGGTCAGGGTGTCGGAGCCGGTACCGCCGCTCAGGCTATCGGCGCCTGCGCCACCGGCGAGATAGTCGTTGCCGGCGCCGCCAGACAGGCTGTCGTTACCGGTTCCGCCCGACAGCGAATCGTTGCCGGCGTTGCCCGACAGGATGTCATTGCCGGCATCACCGATGATGGCATCGTTCAGTCCGCC
>JAOTUD010000473.1 GCA_029864065.1 Gammaproteobacteria bacterium
GATGGAACGAATGCCGCCGCCTATCTGGATTTGGAGATCGGGAAAGGAAGCGCAGATTTCCTCGATCACGTCGGCGTTTATCGGCTGGCCCTCGAAGGCGCCGTCGAGATCGACCAGGTGCAGTCGGTTGCAGCCCTGGTCCACCCACTTGCCGGCCATCGATACCGGGTCGTCGGAAAACACCGTGGTTTCGTCCATGTTGCCCTGCCGCAGGCGCACGCAGCGCCCCTCTTTCAAATCGATTGCCGGTATCAGAATCATGGCTGCCCGTCCCAGGATATAAAATTCTGCAGCAACTGCAGGCCGACGTCGGCGCTTTTCTCCGGATGGCACTGCAGCGCAAACAGGTTTTCTTTCGCGATAGCACTGCTAAAACTGAAGCCGTAGTCGGTTTCGCCGGCAACAAGATTCCTGTCGTCGACATCGACATAATAGCTGTGCACGAAATAAAACCGGCTGTCATCGTCTATCGAATGCCACAGGGGATGCGATTTCGTCTGTTTCACGCGGTTCCAGCCCATATGCGGAACCTTCAGTTTAACACCACCCTGGTCCCTGTGATCATCGCCAAAATACCTGACCCGCCCGGCAAAAAAACCGAGACAGTCGGTGCCCTGATTTTCTTCGCTATGCTCGATCAGGACCTGCATACCCATGCAGATACCCAGAAACGGGCGCCGCCGGGCCGCATCGACGACAGCCTCGCGCAGCCCGTGTTCATCGATGGCGCGCATGCAGTCGCCGGCCGCCCCCTGCCCCGGGAAGACGACGCGATCGGCCGCGCGCACCTGTTCCGGGTCGGAGGTCAGTACCACCCTGTCACGTCCCTCGGAGACGACCTCGAGCGCATTGACGACCGACCTGAGATTACCCATGCCGTAATCGACCACGGCAATCGTCTGCATGACCTACAGGGATCCCTTGGTCGATGGAATGACACCCGGCATACGCTCGTCGCGGGTCACGGCGGTGCGTAAAGCACGGCCGAAGGCCTTGAAAATGGTCTCGGCGATATGATGCGCATTGCTGCCCGCGAGGTTGTCGATATGCAGCGTGGCCGGCGCATGGTTGACAAAACCCTGGAAGAATTCGTGGAACAGGTCGACGTCGAACTGGCCGATGCGGGGACGCGTGAACTGGACCCGGTACTCGAGACCCGGGCGCCCGGAAAAATCGATTACGACCCTGGACAGGGCCTCGTCCAGCGGCACGTAGGCGTGCCCGTAGCGCAGGATTCCCTTCTTGTCGCCCAGCGCCTGCTTGAAGGCCTGGCCCAGGGTGATGCCGATGTCCTCTACGCTGTGATGATCGTCGATATGCAAATCCCCGCTGGCCTTGACCTCGAGGTCGAAGGCGCCATGACGCGCAATTTGCTCCATCATATGCTCGAGAAACGGAATCCCGGTATCGAAACTCGAATTTCCGTCGCCATCCAGGTTCAGTGCCACGCTGATCTTGGTTTCCAGCGTGTCGCGACTGACATTTGCACTACGATCTGACATTGGCCACTTTATCCGGCGGATTTTAAAGGATGCTGATAATAATCGACATCTTGCCTGAATTCGACAATTAATCGACCTCTCGAATCAATCGAGAATAAAGGTTACCGGCCCATTGTTAACCAGGTGAACCTGCATATCGGCACCGAAGTGCCCGCATTCGACGCGGTCATGAACCGTGCCGGCATAGGCCGTCATCGCGACGAAAATGTCGCGTCCGTGTTGCGGGTTTGCCGCCGAGGCAAAACTGGGCCGGCGGCCCTTCCTGGTGTTGGCCGCAAGCGTGAACTGCGGCACCAGCAACAGTCCGCCGTCGATGTCCCTGAGCGAAAGGTTCATTTTCCCATCGGCATCGGCGAATACCCGGTAATCCAGCAGCCGCTCGACAAACCTGCGGGCGGTGGATTCATCGTCGTCCGCCTCGACCCCGACCAGCACCAGGATACCCTGGTCGATACTACCGATTGTTACCGCTTCGACCTCGACCCGCGCGCTGCTGACCCGCTGCAGCAACGTGATCAAGTGACGATTTCCAGCATCGAGTTACAGCAGTTGACCAGCGCCTTGCTGATACCATGTTCGGTGACCGCGTGACCGGCATCGCCGATGATCTTGAGTTGCGCGTTTTCCCAGTGCTGCTTGAGCAGGTAAGCCTGATCGATAGGGCACACCATGTCGTAGCGGCCGTGCACGATGAAACCCGGGATATGGGAGATCAAGCCCATGTCGGCGATTAACTGGTTGGCCTCGAGGAAACAATTGTTTTTGAAATAATGACACTCGATACGCGCGATGCTGAGCGCGATGTGCGGATCGCTGAAATGATCGACGACATTCTTGTCGGGCATCAGCGTCACCGACGATCCTTCCCAGATCGACCAGGCCTTGGCGGCGCCCATGCGCACGATTTCGTTGTCGCTGGTGAGCCGACGGTAATAGGCGGCGATGATATCGCCTCGCTCCTCCTCCGGGATCGGTTCGATGAAATGCTCCCAGGCCTCGGGGAATATGCGCGCCGCCTCGCCATTGAAGAACCAGCGCACGTCGACGTCGCGCGCGAGGAATATACCGCGCAGGATCAGGCCCAGCACCCTGTCCGGATGCGTCTGGGCGTAAGCCAGCGCCAGCGTAGAGCCCCAGGAACCGCCGAACACGACCCAGCGCTCGATGTGCATCAGCTCGCGTATCTTCTCGAGGTCGGCGACCAGGTCCCAGGTGGTGTTCTGCTCGAGGCTCGCGTGCGGTCGCGACTTGCCGCTGCCGCGCTGGTCAAACAGGATGACGCGATAAGACTCGGGATTGAAAAAACGCCGATGCCCCGGCTCGCAGGAACCGCCCGGCCCACCGTGCAGGAAAACCACGGGTACGCCTTTCGGGTTGCCACACTCTTCTATATACAGCGTATGCAGATCGGAAACCGGGAAACGCCAGGTCTGACCTGGTTGAATGGCTGGGAATAGCATGCCTGTTGCAAATCTCCATGGATGGTTTGTGTAGGACAGCTCCTACACGATTTTTCGCTTAAGGCTGACAGGCTATACAGCCTGGCCACGGTATCAGCCCAGCGTTTAAGGTGTCAGTATACTAGCACGACCAACGGACCGGTCCACAGGCAGGGGCAGGCAATTAGCCCGCACGGATGCAGATATAACGAGACAGCTTTTACCTGGTCAGCTTTTCTCTCCTCGAGATAATCACATTGCTCTGGTTCGAATTGCCAGAGTTTTTTTTGCGCCGCGATCGGGAACCGTCTAAT
>JAOTUD010000396.1 GCA_029864065.1 Gammaproteobacteria bacterium
ATCCCGAGTACCTCGATTCCCTGGCCAGGATCTTCGATCACGCCGGCGTCAGCTGGACCCTGTCTACCGATGCCTTCGAGGCGACCAATGCCGGGTTGCAGATCGGCAACAAGGCGATCGCCGGCCAGCTCGTGCAAAGAGTCGTCGACGGCGCCGAAAAGCTGAAAGTCAAAAGCGTGATCAGCCCCGAGTGCGGTCACGCCTATACCGCGTTGCGCTGGGAGGGACCGAATTTCATCGGCAAAGCCTATTCTTTCCGGGTCGTGCATATTCTCGAGCTGCTCGATGAGCTGCGCGCGCAGGGACGGCTAAGAACCACCGGCAAGGAAAGCGAGCGCATAAGCTTCCACGATCCCTGCTCGATCGTCCGCCGTGGTGGGATCCAGGCGCAACCGAGGAATCTGCTGCAGCCGATGACGGAAAACTTTGTCGAGATGAAGGACCATGGCAGCATGAACTGGTGCTGCGGTGGCGGTGGCGGCGTCAGCAGCAACGAGCGCGCGGAAGAATTGAAGCTCACCGCGTTCAATCGCAAGAAATCACAGATCGACGAAATCAACGTCGAAAAAGTGGTCACCGCCTGCTCCAATTGCCGCATGGTGATGGAGGACGGCATCGAGGCCAACGAAATGGATATCGAACTGGTCGGCCTGACCGAGATGATCGCCAGGCACCTCGCCGACGAGCGCCCTACCTAACCGAAAATCGGGGACAGTTTACTTAATTCCGACGAAATTAGGTAAACTGTCCCCGTATTTGAATTAAGTATTGTGTCCCCGCAGTACCCAGGCATTTCGGATCAGGATTCTGTTAAATTTCGGCGAGTAGGCTGTGATATCATCATGGCTGTTTCGAATCCAGGTAGTGGAAAGATGGCCGACGAATCCCTGAGCGACGAGGATCTTGACGAAATCTATCGCCGCATGATCGATATGTTTATCGATCGCGCCAACGAGTTTGCCGAAACCAATAGCCAGGAAAACGTCGGGCTGGCCCTGCTTTACGCCGCGGCGCGGTTCAACGCGCATGTCGTATCCCAGCACGCCAACACGCTCGAGGATTACGAAAAGGATTTACCGCGGGCGCGGGAGTTTTTCGGCAGCCAGTACCAGCAAATGCTGGAAGAGAACCTCGAAGACTACAAGACGGTTTACACGAAGTACTCCCATTTCATCAAGAAGCAGTAGCCTCGCCCCGGCCAGTTCCCGGGCAAACGCCACCCGCAGGCACGGAACCCTGTTTCCAGGCCAGCAGGCAGTTATCGCGCTGCTGTTTATCGAGCTTGCCGACGGCCGCCGCATAGTCAAAGAATGCGGCGAAATCCAGGTCATGCGCGCGAATCATGTTGACGAAGGCCGGTACCGCGTCGTTGTAGGCCGTGACCGAACTGATCTTGGCATTGTTGAGCTCATCGGCAAACCAGGCGGTAAATCCGCCCGTGATCCCATGTTTTTCCGCAACCAGGGTATGCGCTTCCCGCGCCGCGGCAAAAGCGGCTGTTTTCAGCGCGCGTTTCCGATGGTCGGCGATATCGCGCTGGTAAATGCCGGCCAGCTGCTCGCGCGTGGCCTCGATCAGTGCAACCACTTCGCCGCGGTAGGCTAGCCAGCGCGACAGGCGCCCGAGCTCCTCGACGCGCTCGCGCGACTGCAGCCACAGCTCGGTGCCGACCCGTTGCACGGCCGACGCCAACGATTCGTTGAAGGTGGTATCGTCATCGATATAAATCTGCTGATGCGTGAGCTCGTGGAATATCAGGCCCGCGAGCCGGTAGTCTGGCCAGTAAACAAAGCTGCTCAGCACCGGGTCGTCGAACCAGCCGAGCGTCGAATAGGCGGGAACCTGGCCGACGTATACCTCGAGGCCGTCGGCTTTCAGTTCGCCGACATAGGCAAGCAAACGCTGCTCGTCGTAGTATCCGCGGTAGCTGGCGCAGCCAATTATCGGGTAACACCAGCGCTGCAATCGCGTCGAGAATTCCGGGGCGGCGAACAGGTTCTGCACCACGTAAGGCCGGTCCAGTTGGACGTAACTGAGGTAGCTGTCGTTTTCGGGCAGCCCGAGGCGGGTGACCGAAAAGCGGCGAATTTCCTGAACCAGCGCGAGGCGTTCGCGTAATCCGGGCTCGATTCCGTCGTCGGCGAGCAAATCGTCGATATCGACCCGCTTGTCCATCACCGCCAGGTGACCGCGTGCATTGTTCCAGTAGTAGCCGAAATCGGCACAGCCGGACAGTAAAAACAGCAAAGGAATCGAAATTAGCCAACGCATACAGTATTCTCTCATACCGAAGACCCGACTTTTTACCTGAAGCGGGAATTTTCCGCCAGTGAGTTCGACTCCGGCCAAGATTCGTACAGCCCTGAATTCGAGAAACGCAATGATCATCTCCAGCCAGTTTGACGGCGGCAACATCGAGTGTAGTGACAGTAGCGATCCGGCCACCGTGCTACTCAGCATCCGCAAGGACAACCGGTCCGATTTTTACCAGTGGTTTTACTTTCGCGCCGCGAACGTAAAGGACATCGATTGCCGCTATGTCATCGGCAACGCCGGCGGCGCGGCCTACCAGAAAGGCTGGGAGAATTACCAGGCGGTGGCAAGCTACGATCGCGAATTCTGGTTTCGGATCAGGACTGCCTTCGATGGCGAAAACCTCGTGCTCGAACACAACAGCAGCGAAGACCAGGTCTACTTCGCTTATTTTGCCCCGTATTCGATGGAGCGTCATGCCGATCTGATCGCTTTTGCGCAGACCAGTGATCGCTGCGAAGCGCAGACGCTGGGTATGACCCTCGACGGGCAAACCATCGACTGCCTGCGTTTTGGCGAGGATGAGGACGCGCGCAGGAAAATCTGGATGGTGGCGCGTCAGCACCCTGGCGAGACCATGGCGGAGTGGTGGATGGAGGGGCTGATCAACCGGCTCGTCGATTACAGCGACCCGGTCGTCAACGCGATTCTCGACAAGGCGGTGATCTACCTGGTGCCGAACATGAACCCTGACGGCAGCCGGCGCGGGCATCTGCGCACCAATGCGGTTGGCTCCAACCTGAACCGCGAATGGGATAACCCGACGCCCGAGCAGAGTCCGGAAGTGCTCTGCGTACTCGAAAAAATCAGCCAAACGGGGCTGGACTTCGGGCTCGACGTGCATGGAGACGAGGCGCTGCCGTACAATTTTATCGCCGGTACCGAGGGTATTCCCGGCTGGAGCCGGGAACGCCAGCAGCAGCTCGAGCTGTTCAAGATGACGCTGGCGAATATCAACCCGGATTTTCAGACCGAGCATGGTTACCCGCCCAATTCCGCCGGCAATGCCAATATGAGTTATTGCTCGAACTCGCTCGCCGAACGCTTCGCCGCGCCGGTGATGACGCTGGAAATGCCGTTCAAGGACGCCATCGGCTCGCCGGACGCGGTGCAGGGCTGGAGCCCGGAACGCTGCGGCAAGCTGGCGCACTCCTGTCTGGACGCCCTGCACCTGTGCTGGCAGCAGCTGCTCGACTAGTGTTCGAGCAGGCTGACCAAAGGAGTCGATTCCGTGCCGAGCCGTAGAGACTTCATCAAGGCGGGCGCCGCCGGGTTTCTCGGTGCAGCCCTGGCCAGGCCGTTCAGCGCGAACGCAGGTCCGGCACCGTTCAAGCTGACCGCTTCCCGGGGGCAGGTCATGTTTGGCAGCGACCAGGAAAATCCCACCCGGGTCATGTATTACAACCAGTCGATCCCGGGCCCGCTGTTACGCATCCCGCAGGGCCGCGAGTCGGTTATCCAGTTTCATAACGGGCTCGACGAAGCCAGCTCGATACACTGGCATGGGCTGCGCATCGATAACACGATGTACGGGGTGCCCGACATGACGCAGGCGCCG
>JAOTUD010000397.1 GCA_029864065.1 Gammaproteobacteria bacterium
TCGCGGCGCATCAGTACCGCGTGCGGTAAGCGCTCAGCAGGATGGGGTCGGCCGCCGGATGGCTGACCAGGACGTCGATCCTCAGCGCGTCGAGGGCGCCTATGCCGTTCAGGGTCTGGTTGCTCACGCTGACCGAGACCGTGTAAGCCGCGAGCGCCGCGATCGGATTGCCGAACTGGTCCGCCGCCGGCCCGGCGGCGAGGCTGGCATAATCCTGCACGTCATCGTAGTCGGCGCGCCCGGCCTCGCCTTCGTCGGTGCCAGTCTCGCCGCCCTGCGGATCCTCGAAGGCGCGCAGCACGATTTCCTCCAGGTAGGCCTCGGCGATGGTGGTCGCCTGCTGCTGGATCACCGGGTCGGCGCTGCCGCGGACCAGGCTGGTGAAGACGCTCAATAACGCGGTCGCCGCGATGCCGATAACGATTATCGTGACGATGATTTCGATCAGCGTGAAGGCGGATTGACGGCGCATGGCTAGATTTTCTCGACCAGGCCGGTGCCGGCGTGGACGCGGAAGGTAAAGGTGGTAGCGCCATCGCTAAACGAGAAATCCGACGTGGCTTCCTCGCGTTCGCCGCGCGCATTGAAGGTGATGTTTCCGGCGCTCAAGGTATACCCGTCTGGCGGCGGCCTGGCGTTCTGGTAGGGATTGGCGCGGTTGGCCGGGTTGGCCACCGGGCTGGTAAAGTCGTCCGCGGTGCAGCCCGAACTCTGGCGCAATTCGTAGCCCGTCGCGGCGGTAATCACGCGCACGTCGCAGCCGCTGCTGATGGCGAGTTTGTGCGCGAAGCGCACCGCGCTCACGGTGTCGTCGAAGAAGCCGCGCGCGGCAAATACGTCCGTGTTGCCAAAGCGTCCGAGCGCGACGACACCGAGAATGCCGAGCAATATCACCACGGTCAAAAGCTCGATCAGAGAAAATCCTGAATTGTGATAATTCTTTACTACAATCATGTGATCCGGTTCAAGAAATGATTAGAAATTACATTGCAAAAATTCTAAAAATCATCTAGTTACACAATAAATCATACATATTACTTTAACTTCAACTATAATCAATTAATCATCCAATACCATTACTCGGGTCTCAGGAGTATAGAACATGCATAAGTCACAAAAAGGTTTCACGCTGGTAGAACTGGTGGTCGTCATCGTTCTGCTGGGCATTCTCGGGGTTACCGCCCTGGGTAAGTTCGAAAATCTGTCCGGGCAGGCAGCCGATGCCACCGAAGGTGGTATCGCCTCCGAGCTTTCTTCAGCCGCTGCAATCAATTTCGCTTCCAGCGCCGTGGGTGGCACCTACGCCGCAATCGCAACCGCTGACTGTACCGCAGGCGGTGGGGCGCCCGGGATCTTGCTCGACTCGCTGATGGCCTCCGGCAGCGCGCCGGTTACTAACCTGACCTACGCAATAGTCGCCGGTGGCGACGTGGCCGTAGAGGATGCCGCCTGCACCGCGGGGCAGACTTTCAACTGCTCGGTGACGCATAGCCAGGGTGCGGCTGCGGGCGGCGCGACCGCTTCCATTATCTGTGCGCCCTGATACCCTTTTATCTCATACAAACGAAAAACCCGCGCCCGGCGCGGGTTTTTTTTGCCTGTCGAACGGTGCTTTTCGTCATTGCCCGGAAGCGACAAACTGCAGGTTCCGAAAGCGATCGATAGTTGACTCGAAAGCACCCGACTGGTTGACATCCTGGTAGTTCAGCACTATTGCGTAGTAAAGGTCAGCGTTACCGAATCCAGACTTGTACAGCACCAGACGGCGATGGCTTAGATAGTACCAGCCCGGCGCCAGGTCAACCCCGTGGTCGGCATCGATCGCACCGACATAACCCGGCGGCAGGAGACCGAATTCCCGCAGAAAGACGAACGGATTACCGCCTGCCAGATCGTTCAAATCATCAAGACGACCCGACACGGCGTAGCTCGAAAACACCACCGCAAGCGAGGAATCGATGATGCGCTTGGTTTGCGCAATCGAGGCGCGTTCCAGTTCTCTTTCGGTATCTTCGATGTAGGAGAAAAACACGACTATCAGTATCGCGATCAGGATGATCATGATGCTCAGGCGAAACAGTATCGCCCCCGGGTGGGAGCCGATGGTATTCATTTTCCCGCGAGTTGCGCCACGTCCCACATCGGCACGAAGATACCGAGCGCCAGCACCAGCACCAGCGCGCCGATGGCAACATAAATCAGCGGTTCGATCTTGTCGGAGAGCGTCTTGACATCGTAGTCGACCTCCTCCTCGTAAAAGTCGGCGATGAAAGTCATCATTTCGTCCAGGTTACCGGCTTCCTCGCCGACCGCGAACATTTGCATCACCACCGGTGTAAACATACCGGTGCGACGCGCGGTTCGGGTCAAGGCCTCACCGCGCTCGATGCCCTCGCGCATGCCGTTGACGTGGCTGGCAATATAGTCATTGCCGATAGAGCGCGAAATCACGCCCATCGCCTGCACGATCGGCACCCCGGCGCTGTAGGCCATCGCAAACGACCGCGCAAAACGCGCCATGAAGGAACGGTGCAGAATTTCTCCGATCACCGGCGCGTAGACGATAAACCTGTGCCACCGGTAGCGCCCGCTGACGGTACTGATATACCTTTTAAAGCCAATCAAGGCGCCGATTAGTGCAACCAGTACATAAGGCCAGTACTCGACGAAAAAGTTGGACGTGTTCAGCAACAGCAGCGTTTGCCAGGGCAGCTCGAGTTTATTGGTTTCGAAGAAACTGGCGAATTTCGGAATCACGAACAGGTTGACGATCACTATCGCGACAACAATCGCAATAATTACCGTGGTGGGGTAGCGCAACGCCGTCTTGATGTTTTGCCCGATACGGCGGTTACGATCGATATAATCCGCCATCAGGGTGAAGGATTCTTCGAGACGCCCGGTATTCTCTCCAACCTGGATCATGCTGATGTAGAGATTCGAGAAAACCCTGGGATGTCGTGCGCAGGAAACCGACAGGCTGCGCCCCGATTCGAGCTGCTCGAGAATATCGCGCAGGGATTTGACCAGCAGCGGATTCTCGACCGATTCGAGAATACCGGTAATCGCCCGCGTAATCGGGATGCCGGCCTTGTTCAACGCGCCCATCTGGCGCGTAAACATCAGCAGTTCCTCGATACTGATGCTGTGCAGGTTGAAGCGGCCCTTGAACAGCTCGATGACGTCGACCTGAACTTTCTTTTCGACTATCGATATCGGCGTGACGCCGCGGTCCATCAGCATCCCGGCAACGGCGTTGCTGCTGGAACCTTCGATTTCCCCGTCGATCGGCTGCCCGTTGCTGCTTCTGCCCTTGAATTCGAAGTTAGGCATCAGAGATCGATATCCAGCGCCGGCGGATGATCGAGCACATCGTCGGGCACCTGACCGGCGAGGCGCAGCATTTCCTCTATCGTGGTCAGCCCGTTGCTGGCATGTTCGTGCGCGACCATGACCAGCGGCTGGTAGCCGGGCGCGCGCTCGGCAGCCTCGACAAAACCCTGCGAATCGTCATGGCGCAGTTTCTCGGCGAGCTCGGCGTTCATGTCGAGCAGCTCGTAAACGCCCATGCGGCCGCTGTAACCGGTTTCACCGCACTGCTTGCAGCCGCGACCCTTGCGGTACTGGTAACGGTTGATGTCGATCAGCAGGTCGTCGCGCAGCCAGCCGGCCTCGAATTCGGTCGGCGTGTATTCCTCGCTGCAGCTCTCGCAAACCTTGCGTACCAGCCGCTGCGCGATGATGGTGCGCAACGTGGTCGCGAGCAGATAACCTTCGACGCCCATGTCCATCAGGCGGGTTGCGGTCGAAATCGTGTCGTTGGTATGCAGGGTCGATAACACCAGGTGCCCGGTCATCGC
>JAOTUD010000398.1 GCA_029864065.1 Gammaproteobacteria bacterium
GTTGACCATCAACCGCTTGCGGCAGCCGGTCATCGCGCGGGTGAACGGCATTGCCACCGCGGCCGGCTGCCAGCTGGTCGCAAACTGCGATCTTGCGGTGGCCGCCGAGGACGCGCGGTTTGCCGTATCGGGAATAAACGTCGGACTGTTTTGCTCCACGCCGGCGGTGCCGCTGTCGCGCAACATGCACCGCAAGCAGGCGCTGCACATGCTGCTGACCGGAGATTTCATCTCGGCCCGGACCGCGCAGCAATACGGCCTCGTCAACGAAGTGGTACCCGGCGACGAACTGGAGGCGGCGACGCTCGCGCTGGCGCGCAAGATCGTCGCCAAGTCCGCGCACGCGATCAGCCTCGGCAAGGACATGTTCTATAAACAGCTGCCGATGGCGCTGGCGGACGCCTACGCATACGCTGCCGAGCGCATGACCTGCAACATGGATTCGCAGGATGCGCGCGAGGGTATCGACGCCTTTTTCGAAAAGCGCAAGCCCGAATGGAAAGGGAATTGAGTTCCTCTAGCCCGTTTTCCACCGATCTCGACAAGAATGCGGCGAACTACACGCCGCTGTCGCCGCTAACCTTTCTCGAGCGCGCCGCGTCGGTCTACCCGGAACGTTGTGCGCAAATCTACGGCGAGACCCGCTACAGCTGGGCCGAGACTTACCGTCGTTGCCGCCGGCTGGCTTCCGCCCTGCAGCAACACGGTATCCAGCCGGACGACGCGGTCGCGCTAATGCTGCCCAACCTGCCGGCCATGTTCGAAGCGCATTTCGCCATCCCGATGGCGGGTGCGGTAATCCATGCGCTCAATATACGGCTCGATGCCGACGCAATCGCATTCCAGTTAAGACATGGCGGCGCCAGGATCCTGATCACCGATCGCGAATTCTCGGCAACCGTCGCTGCGGCGCTCGCGCAGCTCGATAAACCGCCGCTGGTAATCGATGTTGACGATCCGGCTTATGCCGGTGGGGAAATGATCGGCGAGCTCGGGTACGAGGAATTACTCGCCGAGGGCGACCCGGAATTCGAGTGGGATTTACCCGACGATGAATGGCGCGCGATCGCGCTCGGTTATACCTCGGGCACCACCGGTGATCCCAAGGGCGTGGTCACGCATCACCGCGGCGCCTACCTGAACGCGGTTTCCAACACGCTGGCATGGAACATGGGCGCCTTCCCGGTCTACCTGTGGACTCTACCGATGTTCCATTGCAATGGCTGGTGCTTTCCGTGGACGATCGCTGCGTTGAACGGCACCAGCCTGTGCCTGCGGGCGGTACGCGCCGACGATATTTTCCAGTCGATAAAAAAACATCGCGTCACCCACCTGTGCGGCGCGCCGATCGTGCTGAGCCTGATGGCGAACGCCGACGAAGAGCTGAAGCAGGGCATCGACCACGAAGTCAATATCATGACCGCGGCGTCGGCGCCGCCGCCGTCGATCCTCGAAGCCATGGCGCGGCTCAATTTCAACGTCACCCATGCCTATGGATTAACCGAGGTGTACGGGCCCGCGGTGGTTTGTGCCTGGCACGACGAGTGGAACGATTTGTCGTTGACCGATCAATCCGACCGCAAGGCCCGCCAGGGCGTGCGCTACCCGATGCTGGAGGATCTTGTCGTGGCCGACCCGGAAACCCTCGAACCGGTGCCGCGCGATGGCGAAACCATCGGCGAAATCATGTTTCGCGGCAATATCGTCATGAAGGGCTACCTGAAGAATCCGGACGCCAGCCGCAAGGCTTTCGCCGGCGGTTATTTTCATTCGGGAGACCTCGCGGTTTGCCATCCCGACGGTTATATCGAAATCAAGGACCGGTCCAAGGACATCATCATCTCGGGTGGTGAAAACATCTCCAGCATCGAAATCGAGAAGGTTCTTTACCGCCACCCGGCGGTGCTCGAGGCCGCGGTTGCCGCGATGCCGGACGACAAGTGGGGCGAGACACCCTGCGCCTTCGTAACTCTGCGCGAGGGTGCAGATGCCGGCGAGCAGGAAATCATCAATTTTTGCCGCGATCACATGGCGCACTTCAAGGCGCCGCGCAAGGTCGTGTTCGGTCCGCTACCGAAGACATCGACCGGCAAGATACAGAAATTCGAGCTGCGCGAACGCGCCAGGAAGCCATGACCGACAATACCGATATCAGAACCCTGCGCCGTATCCTGAACGACTATAAACGCGTCGCCGTAGTCGGGCTTTCCGCCGACTGGTCGCGGCCGAGCAATTTCGCCGCCAAGTACCTGCTCGAGCATGGCTTCGAGGTCATACCGGTGAATCCTAAATACGACGAAATCCTGGGCCAGAAATGCTACCCGGACCTGTTATCGATACCGACGCCGGTTGACATCGTCGACCTGTTTCAGCGCGTCGACCGGATTCCGCCCTTCGTCGACCAGGCCATCGAAATCGGGGCCAGGGTCGTCTGGATGCAGCTTGGCATCATCCACGAGGAAGCCGCGCAAAAGGCGCGCGACGCGGGCCTCGAGGTGGTCATGGATCGCTGTATGAAAATCGAATATGCGCGCCTGTTCGGCGGGCTGAACACGATCGGGGTCAATACCGGCGTGATCTCGGCGCAGCGTCCACGACAGTTCAATCGCTAGCGGGAGCAGACCATGGCAGACCGAAAATTTGGCATCGAAACCCTGTGCCTGCACGCGGGGCAGATTCCCGACCCGGTAACCGGCGCGCGCGCGGTGCCGATTTACCAGACCACGTCCTACGTGTTCGACGACGCCGAGCACGCCGCCAGCCTGTTTAACCTCCAGACCTTCGGCAACACATACGTGCGTCTGACCAATCCGACCACGGCGGTGTTCGAGGAGCGCATGGCGGCGCTGGAAAACGGCCGTGCCGCGCTCGCCGTCAGTTCCGGCATGGCCGCGCAAATGACCGCAGTCCTGACGCTGATGGAGCAGGGTGACGAACTGGTGTCTGCGAAGACGCTCTACGGCGGCACTTTTTCCCAGTTCGACGTAACCTTTCGCAAGATGGGAATAGAGACGACCTTCGTCGATTCCGACGACCCGGAAAATTTCCGCAAGGCGATCACATCGAAGACCAAGGCGCTGTACGCCGAAACCATCGGCAACCCGACCAATAACGTCATCGATATCGAGGCGATCGCCGCGATCGCGCACGACGCGGGGATTCCGCTGATCGTCGACAGCACCTTCGCCACGCCTTATTTATGCAAACCCATCGATCATGGTGCCGACATCGTCGTGCACTCGGCAACCAAGTTTATCGGCGGCCACGGCACCAGCATGGGCGGGGTCATGATCGAATCGGGCAAGTTCGACTGGGGTAACGGCAATTTTCCGGGCATGGTCGAGCCCTCGGCCGGTTACCACGGGATTCGTTTTTACGAGACCTTCGGCGATTTCGGTTTTACGATGAAAGCGCGCTGCGAAACCCTGCGCACGCTGGGCCAGGCGATCAGCCCGTTCAACGCCTTCATGTTGCTGCAGGGACTCGAAACCCTGCCGGTGCGCATGGATCGCCATTGCACCAACGCGGTCGGCGTGGCGCAATTTCTGCGCGACCACCCGGCGGTAACCTGGGTCAACTTCGCGGGCCTGGAAGATAACCCCTACCAGGCGCTGGTAAAAAAATATCTGCCCAGGGGCGCCGGCTCGATCATGAGTTTCGGCGTCAAAGGCGGCAGCGCGGCGGGCGAAAGGTTTATTAACAATGCCCAGTTCATGAGTCATCTCGCCAATGTCGGCGACGCGCGTACGCTGATCATTCACCCGGCCTCGACCACGCATCGCCAGCTCAGCGAGGAACAGCAGATCGCCGCCGGTGTCACCCCCGACATGGTGCGCATCTCGGTTG
>JAOTUD010000399.1 GCA_029864065.1 Gammaproteobacteria bacterium
GATGCGGCCGGGAACCTCGGCGAACAGCAGGCCGTATTCGCGCGGGTCCGCGTCATTCTCGAGGATGGGCATCTGTATCGATAGCGAGGTAATGCCCTGCGCCAGCAAACCCTCGCGCAGCGGGTAGATCACGTCCGGCCAGTTCGGGTGCACGCCAATGCCATGCACCAGGATCACGGCACGCCCGGACCTCGCCTCGCCCTCGGTCAGGATGCCGAGAAATTCGTGCCCGATGTCGTCGAGTAACCAGACCGCATCTCCGTCGAGCAATCCATCAACCACCTGCTCTGCCCAGCGTTGTTCCTTGGCAGTATCCGAATTGGTCGCACTCGCCGGCGCAGCCGACAGCAATACGATCGACAACAATGCGAACCATATCAGGGGGGACTTTTTCAGCATGGTTTCTCCTGGCAAAGACGATGCAACATATACCATCATTAACTTGTTACGCAAATGATATCCCGATCGTGGCATTAAAAACTCTACCCAATATGGGTATGTCGGAGGTCACGCCGAAGTTTTATTCTTGAGCTGCGGTCCAGGCGTAATCGCCGGACGTCACCACTTTATTTCAGTCAGCGCACCATGCAAAAGACGATATTCGAGGTCAAACCAGGCAGCTTTGTATTCGAGCAGTCGCGGGCCCTGCCGCGGGACGTCTGCGCCGAAATGATCGCCCGCTTCGAAAAATACCGGGACGAGCAGTATCCGGGACGGATCGGCCAGACCATGGGTTACGACGACTCGATAAAGCGTTCCACCGACCTCGCGATCAGCGGCAAACCACACTGGCGCGATCTCGATCGCGAATTGTTTCGCTCGCTCAACCGTGCGCTGTCGGAGTTCAAGCAGTATTACCCTTTCTTTGCAGGCCCGTTCAAGGACAACGGCTACGCCATCCAGCGCACCGATGCGGGTGAGTTTTATCGCTGGCATATCGACGGTGGCAGCCACGAGTTCGCGATGCGCCAGCTGGTTGCAATCTGGTATCTGAACAGCCTCGAAAACCAGGGTGGCGAGACCGAATTCCGCTACCAAGATATCCAGATCACACCCGAGGCCGGCAAGCTGGTTTTATTTCCGCCTTTCTGGACGCATTTGCACCGCGGCAAAACCCTGCAATCGGGCAACAAGCACATCGCCACGACCTGGGTCGTCTTTGCCTGAGCGGTAACTTCGATCGGGATTAGCCGGGTTAACGTAATAGCTTCATATGCGAGTTGCGACCGGCGCCGGCACCAGAAATTGAGCGCAAGCCATGGTTACAGGCGCGACTCCCGGCGCTTACCAGCCGCGCGGGAACGTCAGCCGACCAGCCCGGGCATTTCGAAGCCGGTGCGCTGTAACGATGCGACCAACCGCTCTCGCTCGACACCGACCATTTCATCGAGCGGCGGGCGCACCCGCGACCATTCCGGATCGTTCAGGTAGTGCGCGATCACGGCCTTCATGCCCGGAATCATTACGTAACCCTGAAACAAGTCGCGCACCGTGTTCAGCGCCGCCTGCTGCGCGTCGGCATCGTCACTCGTATGCTCGCGGTAAAGCCGGGAAATCGGCGCCGGGTTGACGTTGGCGGTCGCGGTAATCGAGCCCTTGCCGCCATGGCGCAGCGTCGCCAGCAGGAAGGATTCGGAACCGCAGAATACATCGAAGCCTTCAGGCCCGAATTGCTCCAGAATCGCGCGGGTATTGTCCCAGTCACCCGAGCTATCCTTGAGTCCGGCGACGCTACCCGGGTAGTCACGCAACAGTCGCTCGATCAGCGTCAGCGTAATCGCTACCCCGGAGACCTGTGGAATATGGTAGAGGTAGATTCTCAGCCGGGCATCGCCGACACGTTCGATTATTTCGGCATAGCTGCGATACAGGCCATCGTCGCTGACGCCCTTGTAATAAAAAGGAGGCAGCATCAGGACACCTGCGCAACCGAGGCTAACCGCCTTGCGGGTCAGCTCCACGCTATCGGTCAGGGCACAGCAACCGGTGCCGGGCATCATGCGCGTTGGCGGCAGGCCCGCCTCGATCAATCTATCCAGCAGTTCGATCTTCTCGCCGCTCGACATCGAATTGGCTTCCGAGTTGGTGCCGAATACGGCCAGGCTGACATCGTTGTCGAGCAGCCACCGGCAGTGGCGCGCGAGGCGCCCCGCATCGGGCCTGAGCTGCGCGTCGAACGGCGTCACCACCGGTGCCAGCACGCCATGAAGCCGATTGTTTACGTTGATGCCTGCGGTTTCGCTCATTGATCAAATTCGCCTGTTCAAAGACCAGTAGCATATTATCGGAAAATACGCCTCAACCCTATTCTCATCCGCCCTGTGAATGCCTTCGCGATTAAGCCGCAATCCCCTAAGCTGGCAAAACATCCTTATCCCCCCGCGCCCTCTGCGCCTCCGCGCCTCTGCGACAACCACGGCCAGGAACATGGTATCCGGCCTGAGGCAGCCTGCGAATTTTACTCGTCGAGGAACTCGTTGCCCTGGATTTCGCCCGCGGTATTGATGCGAATCGTCCGGGTCGCCGGTTTGCTGCGCAGGATGTAGGCGCACATCAGCAGCGCCGCTTCGGTATTATTTTTTTGTATAGCCGTCAACAGTTTGTCCGCGGCGATCTGGCAACGCTGGGTGCGGTCCGGATCGGGCACCCACCAACGGCTCATTTGCCATCCCAGATCCATATCCTGGTCCATTTTCGCGAAGAAATCGGTGGCTTCCAGCGCAAGGCTCTCTGGCACATCCAGCACATAACTCTTATCATCGAATTCCACGGTTATATTCATTTGGCTTTCCTGAAACTATGCTTGTAAAAATTCCCGATGTACTAAACCCGACGCAGCTCGAAGCGGTTTGTTCGGTCCTGCGGCAAAGCGAGTTTGTCGATGGCAAACTGAGCGCCGGCCGGCACGCCAGGGTCAACAAGAACAACCTGGAACTGGCCGCGGCGCAGGACAGCTTCGAAGCGTTGAACAATGTCGTCATGACGCAACTGGTGCAGCACCCCGTTTACCTGCAAACCGCAATGCCGGCGAAAATTTGCGCGCCCATTTACGCACGCTACACCAGCGGCATGGAGTATGGCGGTCATATCGACGATCCGATCATGGGTGCGCCGGATTCGAGGTACCGCTCCGATATTTCGATCAGCATTTTCCTGAACGCGGCGGAAGAATACGAGGGCGGGGAACTCTGCATCGAATCCGCGGGCGGCAGCACCGATATCAAGCTGCCGGCGGGACACGCGCTGCTGTACCCGTCGACCAGTTACCACTCGGTCAGGAAAGTTACCGCGGGGGAACGCCTGGTCGCGGTAACCTGGGTGCAGAGTCACATCCGACGCGCCGACCAGCGGGAAATCCTGGTGCGGCTCGCTCAGGCCAGGGAAATGCTCGCGCTCGAGGGCCAGGGTCCGGCGCTGCAGCGGGTCGATCTTTGCTACGCAAACCTGTTTCGCATGTGGGCCGAGCTGTAACGCCGGCCTAGCGATGCGAACCCTTCTCCTCGTGGGCCAGGTCGACCAGCCTGATCGCGAGTTCATCGAATTCACGCTTGTACCTGGCCAGCTCCGATTCGCCGTCGCTATCGTAATACTCCTCGGCGGAAAAATCGCCTTTCTGCTCCAGGTCGATGAACTTGTGCTGCATTTCCAGCATGCGCTTGATGACTTTCTGTTTTTCGCTCATTGGATTTCCTTTGTTAATTCGTCGTTCTGATTCGTCGTGTTCCTAGTAGCCGCCCTTTCTGCGGCTTTCCGGCAGGCCCGCGATCCTGCCGCCCTGCTTGCTCGGATCACCGGGAAACAGGTCGTACAGGGTTTTCGCGCTAAC
>JAOTUD010000400.1 GCA_029864065.1 Gammaproteobacteria bacterium
CAGCCCGGTTTTCACGCGCGAGATTTTCGAACGCGGGGTCGTGGTCGCGGTGCTGCCCTACGATCCGCGGCGCGGCAAGGTGGTGCTGATCGAACAATTCCGCGCCGGGGCGATCCACGACGCCGAGGGACCGTGGCTGGTCGAGTGCGTCGCGGGCGTCATCGAGGACGGAGAATCGGAGCAGCAGGTCGCCCTGCGCGAGTGCGAAGAAGAAGCGGGCTGCGCCATCGAAAGGCTCGAAGTCATCAGTCGCTACTACGTCAGCCCGGGAGGAACCACCGAGCATTGCAGCCTGTTTTGCGGCGTCGTCGACAGCGAAGGTGCAGGCGGTATTCATGGATTGCCGCACGAGCACGAGGACATTCGGGTGCTGGTCGTGGATTGTGCCGAAGCCTATACCTGGGTGCGCGAGGGGCGCATCAGGTCCTCGGCGACGATAATCGCGCTGCAGTGGCTGGAGCTGAACCAGACCCGGCTGCGCGCATAGGGGAGCAATTTACCTTTACACTGCAGAAATAAATCTGTCCTTTTAAAAGGCCACCGAAATCGAGATCATGCCGACCACGCTGAGCACGACGGTGTAGGGCAGGGCCATCCATAGCATCTTGACGTAGGATAGCCGGATCAACGGGGCCAGCGCCGAGGTCAGCAGGAACAGGAAAGCGGCCTGGCCGTTGGGGGTTGCGACGCTCGGCAGGTTGGTGCCGGTATTGATCGCAATGGCGAGCACGTTGAAATGCTCCCGATCGATGACGCCGTTTTTCAGAGCTTCCGAGATCTCGTTGATATAAACCGTCGCAACGAAGACATTGTCCGAAATCATCGACAGAATGCCGTTCGCGGCGAAGAACATCATCGGCTGCAGCTCCCGGTCCATCGCCAGTACCGCGTCGATGACCGGCGTGAAAAGATGCTGCTCGTGAATGACCGCGACCACGGCGAAGAAAACCACCAGCAAGGCGGTAAACGGCAGCGCCTCCTCGAAGGCGTGCCCGATCCGATGTTCCTCGGTAATGCCGTTGAAGGCGGTCAACAGCACGATAATCGTCAATCCCACCAGGCCTACCGAGGCGACGTGGAAGGCGAGCCCGAGGATAAGAATGATTCCGGCCAGCGCCTGCGTGATCAGCGCAGCCGTCATTTTCGGGTGGCGCTGGGCCTCCTGTTCTTCGTTGAATGCATCGAGGGTCATCGCGACGGATTCCGGCAGCGTTGCGCCGTAGGAAAACCACTTTAATTTTTCCAGCAGCACGCAGGTCACGAGCCCGCAGAACAGCACCGGTATCGTCACCGGCGACATGCGCACGAAAAATTCGATGAAAGTCCATCCGGCGCGTTCGGCGATCAGCAGGTTCTGCGGCTCGCCGACCAGCGTACATACGCCGCCCAGTGCCGTGCCGACCGCACCGTGCATGATCAGGCTGCGCAAAAAAGAACGGAACTGCTTGAGTTCTTTGCGCCGGTCTCTATGGACTTCGTGGTCCTCGCTGTGGTCGTGATCCAACTGATGAAAGGTCTTCCCCGAAGCGACGCGGTGGTATACCGAGTAGAACCCGACGGCGACCGAGATCAACACCGCCGTTACGGTCAGGGCATCGAGGAAAGCGCTCAGGAACGCGGCGGTGATGCTGAACAGAAAGGACAGCAGCACCTTGGATTTGATCGACAGCAGGATCTTGGTGAAGGTGTACAGCAGCAGCTCGCGCATGAAATAAATCCCGGCGACCATGAACATCAGTAACAGGATTACTTCGAAATTGGCGATGGTTTCCTGGTATACCGCCTGTGGGCTGGTCATTCCCATGACCACGGCCTCGAGCGCCAGCAGTCCGCCGGGTTGCAGCGGGTAGCATTTCAATGCCATCGCCAGCGTGAATATGAACTCGATAATCAGGACCCAGCCGGCGACGAAGGGGTTGATCGAAAATATGATCGGGTTGATGACCAGGAAGGCGATTATCGACTGCTTGTACCACCCGGCGGAGGACCCAAGGAAGTTGTCGACAAAGGCACGGCTCAGGGTGGTAGTCATAGACCTTTCACTTAATCAAATTATTGACGGGCTAGATAAAGTTTCCGAAGTCGCTGGATTCTACGAGTAGTTATCAAACCAGCTTGCGACAAACAGCGCCGCGCTAATTATCGACAGAAACACCGAAAAAACAAGCAATACCTCGGCCAATGAAATATCGAACAGGATCAGCGGGGTATAGCCGCAGGACGTCTGTACCTCGAATATCCACGGGAACCATTTGTCCAGCGCGAACCAGGCCGGCATGCCGAGGTCCATCTCGCAATCCCCGAAAATCCATCCGCGCTCGACCGCGAGCACCCGCCAGCTACGCTCGAGCAGACCGAACATGATGACGACACTGATGCCATGGAAGACTTTCATGGCCACTTTGAACCCGGTAAAGAATATCGCCAGCAGGCCCAGCAGTGTGAACGCGACCACCCAGATACGGACCTGGATGCAAAGCACGCAGGGCCATTCGTCGCGGACGTACTGGTAATACAGCGCGGCGCCCTCGAGCGCGATGCCGAGAAGCACGAGAAACAGCCAGTAGCGCCGCTGCTGACTCAAATTCACCAGGAACTCACCCATGAAATATTTTCCTTTAGCCGACGACGGGCAATTCGGCGGCGGCGCGTTTACTCAGCAACTCGGCCCCGCCATCGGTTATCAGGATATTTTCCTCGTGTACCATCAGCTTGTCTCCGGCGAAGTCCATGCCGGGTTCGAGCGTAATGACCATGCCCGCTTCGAGGCGGGTGTGATCGGTGGCGGTAAGCGAGGGCCATTCGGTGAGCTGTGCGCCAAGCCCGTGACCCATGCGCCCGACGTCGTTGCTGGTCGCGCCGCCGGCCTCGAGCACCTTCCACATCGCCAGCCATACGTCGGTCGTGGTGGCACCCGGTCGCGCGGCGGCGAGCCCGGCGTCCGTACTGCGGTATACCGTGTCGTAAACCCGCTTCGTCGCGTCGCCAGCCTTGCCGAAGGCATAGTTGCGATCGAAATCGCAGTAATATCCATCGAACACGGTGCCGGTGTCGATGATCAGCACATCGCCGTGTTCGAGCCCGCGGTCCCCGGGCCCCATGATAATATCGCCATAGCCGCCCGGGCCCGACGCCGAAACGATATACGGCGTATGGTCGGCGCCGCGCTGCAACAGGTCGATACGCATCGCGCGCACGACGTCGCGCTCGCTCTGGCCCGCGCTGGCGAAGCCGGGGAGGGCATTGAAGCTGTCCGAAGTGAGTTCGCAGATATATCGGATCTTGTCGATTTCGGCCTCGGACTTGATGCTACAAAGCTTTAGCATGGGTTCGGCACAGTCGACGATTTCGAGTTCCGATAAGTCGTTTTCGAGCAGCTTGAAGTCCCGCGCCGGCATGCGCAGATAGCTTTCCTTGCCGAGCGTCATGCCGAGACGGCCGAAGCGCCGCGGCAGTTCGCGAATCGTCGATAGCAGCAGCGAAATGCCATCGTCCTGCGGCTGCGGTGAGGACCAGCTGCGAATGTCGTCGATCCAGGTCAGCCTCATGCCGGCGACGCCGATGGTCGGGATTACCGCGATCGGTTTTCCGGCAAGCGGTACCAGTAAAAACCAGGGTCGCGTCGGGCTTTGCCAGAACTGGGTCAGGAAGCCGCTGAAATAGCGCACCTGCGCCTCGCTGGTCAGCAACATGGCGTCGAGCCGCTGCGCATGCATCATTTGCTGTGCGCGCTCGGTCCTTGCTTCGAATTCCGCCCTCGCGAAGCCGCGTTCGGGCTGTTTGGGGCTCATCAGGCGGCCACCAGTCGACGATAGAGTTCC
>JAOTUD010000401.1 GCA_029864065.1 Gammaproteobacteria bacterium
TGAGCGCGCGCGAGGGATTTGGCGATGCAGAGATGGAATCGCTGATCCGAAAATTGCTGGTTGACGGTTTGTAGGCTGGGCTGCGAAGGAGACAGGCCACGTTTTTCGGTTAATTCGCCGGGCCAATTGATGTTATTGCCGAAAAACCTGGTCTGTCCCAAATGGCACTTACTTGAGGGAGTCATCCTCGCGCCAGCGGGGATCTTATGGCTGCTTGAATGCGCTTTTGGCAAGATTCCCGCTTGCGCGGGAATGACTTCGTACTTTAAGTAAGCGCCATTCTGGTCTGCCCCCAATTAATTGTCCCATTAATCGAGTGTCGGGAATGGTAACTCGAAGTCGTAGGATTCTTCGATCAGCCTGGCGGTCTCGATCAGGGTTTGGTCGTCGTGGTGCCGGCCCACCAGCTGCGCGGCCATCGGCAGGCCCGCGGAGTGCAGGCCGCAGGGCAGCGTGATCGCCGGGTGCCCGGTCATATTGAAAAACGACGTGTAGCGCGTAATCGCGTTGCCGGCGGGCTCGGTGTGGCCATCGGTTGTCAACTCGACCGCGCCGATTGGCGGCGCGATAACCGGCGTGGCCGGTGTCAGCAGCGCGTCAACCTCTGCAAAGGCCGCCTGCATGTCGCGCCGGTAGGTTTCGATGAAACGTTTCGCGCGGATGTATTGCTCCGCCAGCAGGCACTGGCCGAGCGCGAGACCGGCGCGAAAATCCTGGCTGTACAATTCACCGCGTTGTTCGAGGTAACGGTTATGGTAGGACAGCGCCTCCGGCATTTGCACGGTCAGCGATACGCTGCGGGTGAATTCCATCGACGGCATCGGCACCGGTTTTAAACTCGCGCCGGCGGCGCGCAGGAAATTCATCAAGCGGTCGAGACTATCGAGAATTTCGCTATCCGCGTGTTCGAAGAAAAAGGTTTCGGGAATACCGATGCGTTGTCCCGTCAGCGCCACCGACGGCGTTACCGCGGGGCGACTGTCGAGGATGGCGAACAGTCGCGCGCAATCCGCGGCGCTGCGGGTAAGCGTGCCGACATGATCCAGCGACCAGGAATAGGGGATTACGCCTTCGGTGCTAATACGGCCGAACGTCGGCTTGAATCCCACCAGGCCGCACAGCGCCGCGGGCGCGCGCACCGAACCGCCGGTATCGGTGCCGAGCGCGGCCACGCACAGCCCGTAACCGAGCGCCGCCGCGGAGCCGCTGCTCGAACCGCCGGCGAGACGAGTCTTGTCGTAGGGATTCGGCGGCGTGCCGTAGATCAGGTTTTCTCCGGTAGCGCCGTAAGCAAATTCGTGCAGGTTGTTCTTGCCGATGAAAATCGCGCCCGCCCGGTCCAGCCGCCTGACTGACTCGGCGTCCCGGCTGGCGACGTTATCGGCCAGCACCCGGGAACCGCCCGTCGTCGCCATACCTTCCACGTCGAACAGGTCCTTGCAGGCGTAGGGAACCCCGTTGAGCGCGCGGCTGGCATCGAATTCCGCGTCTATCGCCGCGGCTTTTTCACGAGCGCGTTCGAGGTCGACGGCGATGAAGGCCTTGCTTACCTCGGCATAACGGTCAATGCGATGCGCGTAAAGATCGACCAGCTGCAGCGCGCTGATTTCGCCGTTACGCAGACTCTCCGTGATTTCGCCGATCGACGCGAAAGACAGCGAGTCGGTCACGGGGTCGCGATATCGGCAGCGGGCGGAGTCGACTCGAGGTCGACCTTGCGCAGCACCTCGAGCTGATCGAGCAAATCCTGGAAGCCGGTAATTATCCCGAGTCGGGGGTCGACCAGCTCGGAAATCTCGGCGTCGTCCCAGGCATAGCCGCCGAGCTGATCACGCATCCCTATCAGGGTTTGTTTCTGCAGTCTCTTCATCGTTGTAACTAATTATTTTACCCATGGTTTTCGGGAGTGAGTTTACGCTACTATCTGCCTGTTCCCAATCCGAATCACCGAGAATATCCGTGCCGAAAATTCTGACCACACAGGACGCCGCATCCGGCGCACGGGGTGCATGAGCATGATAGCGGGCAGCCACCGCGACGACATCAAGACGCATCTGGAGACCTTTCATGAAGACAATATCCTGACCCGCGGGCAGGCGATCCAGCAGGTCGACGAATCGGTCGCTGTCGACCTGATCCTCGCGCCCGGGCAAATGTCGTTGCATCACTGCAAGGTGATCCACGGTTCGCGGCCGAACCGCAGCCAGCAACGCCGCGTGGGCTTTACGCTGCAGGGCTATGTGCCCGCCGGGGGACGGCAAAACCCGGGTGCCAACTACTGGATGCCGATTCGCGGCGACTTCATGGAAGCCGATTTTATCGAGCTTAAGCGCCCGCTCGCCGATATGGACCCGGCGGGCGTCGGCGAGCGCCAGAAAGCCAATCAAAACTGGACCGGCATTCTTTACCAGGGTGTCAGTCAGAAACGCGCCTACTAATATGAGGAACTCGCGATGACCGAAGAGATAAATTCCGACGACCGGATGATGCTGGAAAGCCTGTACTGGTGGGACATTCCCACGCTGTTCCGTTGCCCGATCGAGCGCGACCCGGCCGGGCTCGATATCGCGCTGGTCGGGGTGCCGCATTCGACCGGCAACGGCACCACCGAGCGCGATCAGCATCTCGGTCCGCGCGCGGTGCGCGACATATCGGCGCTGGCGCGCCGGGTGCATACCGAATTCCAGATAGACCCGTGGAAATCCTGCCGTATCGGTGACATGGGTGACGTACCGCTGCCCGAGGCCAACGACAACGAGCGCTGTATCGAGCGCATGACCGATTTTTACCGGGTTATCGACAGCGCGGGCGCGCGCCCGGTATCGATCGGCGGCGACCACGCCATCACCGGTGGGATAATCCAGGCGATCGCGGGCGAGGGCGCCAGGCTGACCGGCGGACGCAAGGCCGCGTTTTTGCATTTCGACGCGCACACCGATGCCTTCGAGCAGATTCCGCATTTTCTCGGCGCGAAGAAATCGGCCGCGCACTGGGCGGCTTACCTGGTGCGTTCGGGATTGATCGATGCGTCGCGCAGCGTGCAGATCGGCATGCGCGGTAATCCGCGCACGCTCGACTGGTGGAAAACCAGCTCTGACCTCGGTTACGAGGTCGTGCCGATAAAACGTTACCGCGAACTCGGTGCCGAGGAAACGATGCAGTTGATCAACGACCGCATCGGCGATGCGCCGCTGTATATCACCTTCGATCTCGACTGCATGGATCCGACGGTGTGCCCCGGAGTTGCCAACCTCGAATGCGGCATCCAGGGATTCCAGGTGGACGAAGTGATGCGGCTGCTGCGCTGCGTGCGCGGTAAAAACATCATCGGCGGCGACGTGGTCTGCCTGATGCCGACCAAGGATCATCCGAACAAACAGACCGCGCATTTCGCCGCCGCGGTCATGTTCGAAATCCTGAGTCTTATTGCCGACAATATTCAGAATAAGGGATAGTGTCGTTGCCTCCCTGCGCGAATTTTTGGGGGTCAGACCACGTTTTTCGCCGGGCATTCCGATTCCAGGACCTTAAATCCTCGAAAAACGTGGTCTGTCCCCTTCGAAGTCCATAAAATACCTGGTCTGTGTTAAGCGCAGCGCAGCAGAAAGAGTTTTGGGAGGTCGGGGTCATCGTCGTCGAGTCGGCGTATGCGACGGAAGATCTCGAACCGCTGCGGCGGCGGCATCAGCCATGGATCGACGAATCGACACGACACGACGGGCCGTTCGGCGAGATGCTCGACGGGCGTCCCCGCTTCGATGTCGAACCCAGCCACCGCGCCGGCGCACCCGCGCTGCGGCGCGTCGCTTCGCCGGA
>JAOTUD010000402.1 GCA_029864065.1 Gammaproteobacteria bacterium
CGCCGATGGCAAGGTCATCGGCGCCAGGTACATGATGTACGGAGGTGTCGAGTTCGAGCACTACTTTAACGATCGTTGGGGACTGGCATTGTTTTACGATGTCGGCAACGCGATCGACGACCTTGCCGATTCGCTCGAAAGCGGGGCCGGATTCGGCTGGCGCTGGAAATCGCCGGTGGGCCCGGTGCGTGTCGACCTCGCCAATGCGGTCAGCACCGAGGACCAGGAATGGCGCCTGCATGTCAATATCGGACCCGACCTGTGAGACGCGCGATACTCGTCGCGCTGGCGCTGCTGATTCTGGTCCCGGCAATTTTCCTGGCCTGGCTGATGAATACCGAGGGCGGGCTGCGCTGGGCCTACCGCTCGCTGCTGCCATCGCTGCCGGCCGAGCTTCGCGTGGCCGAGCTGTCGGGCGTGCTCGGGGGTCCGCTTATCCTGAAGGAAGTCAGCTACCAGGACCAGGGCCAGGCGGTCAGCGCCGGGCAGGTCGAACTGGACTGGAACCCGTGGGCGCTGCTCCGCGCCGAGATCGACGTGACCAGCCTGCGGATTCATTCTGTCGAGGTTGTAATATCCGATTCCCCGACGGCGGCCGACGCGGCGCCGACGCGGAACGGGCTTCCCGCCGTCGTGCTGCCGCTGGCGTTGGGTATCGACAATGCATCGATCGACGATATCGAGATCAGGCGTGGCGAGAATTCGTATCGACTAAACAAGGTCCGGCTCGAACTGCGCGCGGCGAGTAACAAGATCGATATCGGCGCCCTCGATATCGACACCGAATCGATCGATGCCAGCGTTAGTGGCGAAATCAGGCCCGACGGCGACTACCCGCACGATCTCCGTTTCAGCTGGCAAACCAGCCTGCCGTCCGGCGCCGCGCTGTCCGGCGCCGGACAGCTCAGTGGTGACCTTGCGGCGACACGGCTGACGCAGCAAACGCGGGGAGCGGTAACGCTCACGCAGGCGCTGGAAATACAGAACCTGCTCGGCGCGCCGGGCTGGCAATCGAAGGTCGATATCGCCGCATTCGACGCGGCGTCGATCGATCCCGGCCTGCCCGCGCTCGAGGGCAGCCTGCAGGTGACCGCGAGCGGCGATTTGAATTCGGCCAGGGTTACCGGCTCCATGCGCGGCGTAACGCCGCGCCTGGGATCATTCGATGCGAACTTCGTACTCGACAGCCTCGCAGGCGAGCGCAGCTTCGACGGCATGCGCATCGAAACCCTGCGAGTCAGCGCGCTGCAGGGAGAGTTGACTGCCAGCGGGCAACTGGACTGGTCTCCCGCGCTACACTGGGAAGCCGCTATTTCGACCGCCGGGATAAATCCCGTCAGCCTGTTCCCCGATTGGCCCGGCCAGATCGATGCCCGGCTCAGCACCGCCGGCGGCATCGACAACGACGAACTTTTCGGTTCGGCGAGAATCGGCGATTTCCAGGGCAACCTGAGAGGTTACCCGGTATCTGCGCAGGGCGAGCTGAAATGGCGTGACCAGGGTATCGATATCGGCCGCCTCGATTTTACTTCGGGCGAAACGCGCGTCAGTGCCCGTGGAAGAGTCGCCGCAGCGCTGGACCTGACCTGGTCGCTGGACAGCAGCAACCTGGCTGAAATCTACCCCGATGCGCAGGGTAATCTCAGCGCCAATGGCTCGCTCGGCGGCACGCGCGTGGCGCCGAGAATCAGGGCCACGCTCAGTGGAACATCATTGAGCCTGCCCGGTTACCGGCTCGGCAAGGTCGACGGCAAGGTAGATCTGAATCCGTTCGAGCTGCGGCAATTCGATATCCAGCTTGCCGCAAAGGGAGTCGTTATCCAGGAGCAGCAAATACAGGCGCTCGAACTCAGCGCCGACGATGGCCGCATAAAGGCCAGCATGATCGCCGCGAATGCCAGTGCGCAGGTCGAACTCGCGGGCAAGGCGGAGGGCGAGTCCTGGCGTGGAAAACTGGTCAGGGCCGCAATCCAGACGCCCGCGTATTCCGACTGGGACCTCGCCGCACCCGCCGCGGTTCATCTGTCGCGCGATGCGATCTCGGTGGCGCGCCTGTGCCTGCGCGATACCCGCAATTCGGAAGTCTGCGGCAGCATCCAGGGACGACAGCCAGACTGGAAAATCGACCTGGATGTGAACCGGCTACCGCTGCAGATGCTCGGGCGCTGGACACCGGCCGAAGTGAGCGCCGAGGGTCTCGCAAACGCGAGCGCAAGGCTCGACTACCGCCACCCCGACGGGCTGCTCGGCAACATCGATATCGAATTGACGCAAGGGTCGGTAAGCCACCAGTTGCAGCCGCAAAAACCCCTGCGCCTCGATTACCGGACCGGTAGTTTTGCCATGCAGCTCAGCGCGGCTGGCGTGCAGGCGAAAACGCTGGTTACGCTGGTTAACGGCGACAGGCTCGAGGGAACGGCCAACCTGCCCGGTGCCAACCTGCTTGCGTTTAACCCGGATACGCAGGAATTGCAGGGGGAGGTCGGAATCGGGCTGCGCGATCTCGGCATCGTCGATGCGATGATCGATGAAATCGATCAACTACACGGCGACGCCGACATTGCAATCGCGCTCGGCGGCAGCGTCGGGAAACCCCGCCTTACCGGAAAGGTCAGCCTGTCCGACGCGGGGCTGCGCATTCCCCGCCTCAACCTGGTGCTGCGGCAGCTGAGCATCGATGCCAACAGCGACAGCTCGGCAAACATGAATTACCGCGCCAGGGCGCGGGTTGGCGACGGCGGACTGGAAATCCGCGGCAACACGCTGCTGGATGCCGCAAGCGGATGGCCGAGCGAGGTTGCCATCGACAGCGAGGGCGTCGATTTGTCGGGATTGCTGAATAGCTGGCTGCCGCCGGAAGTCGATCTCGACGGCTTGTTCGATACCACGGCCAGGCTGCAATACCGCGCACCGGACCAGCTGCAGGGCGAGGCAGAGATCACCTCGAAAAACGGAAACCTGCGCTACCCTCTGCTGGAGGGAGAAATCGAGAAGCTCGAATACCGTGATGTTCGACTCGATCTGGTGATAAATGACGGCATCCGCGCAACCGGCGCAGCCCTGGTGGGTAGCGACAGCCGCTTAAACGCCACGCTGTACCTGCCAACGGCCAGGCTGCTTGCGCTGGATGTCGAAACCCAGGCCATCGTCGGCAACGCGCAGCTGAACTTCAGGGAGCTCGCAATCATCGAAGCCCTGGTCCCTGAAATCGACCGGACGCGGGGCGACATCATTGTCAGCCTCGACGTCGCCGGCAGCCTCGCGCAGCCGAGGATCAGGGGCGGCGCCGAAATCATCGACGCCTCCGTGAGCATCCCGCGGATTGGATTGAACATCGACCGGATCACGTTGCAGGGGACCACCGACGATGCGGATCGATTCAATTTCGTTCTCAGCGCCCGCTCCGGGGGTGGCCAACTGAATGTCGAAGGCAGCAGCCTGCTCGACGTGACCAGCGGCTGGCCGACCCGGATAAGCATCAAGGGAGAAAATTTCGAGGCGTCACGCATACCCGAGGCCGTGGTAAACGTCTCTCCTGACCTGACGGTCCAGCTCAGCAATAGAACCATCGATATTCAGGGTAAGCTGCTGATTCCCTATGCAAAGTTGCAACCCAGGGACTTCACCTCGGCCGCGCGGGTTTCCAGTGATACGGTAATCGTCGGCGGCGCAAAGATACCCGACCCGAAATGGACGATCACATCGCGCGTCAACCTGATCCTCGGTGACCGGGTGAGCTTCTTCGGCTACGGTTTCGAAGGACGGCTGGCCGGTAAACTGCTGATCACCGAGGAACCGGGACAAC
>JAOTUD010000403.1 GCA_029864065.1 Gammaproteobacteria bacterium
GAGCTGCGGTCCATGCGTTCGCCCTGTTCGATCAGCTCGGGGCCTTCAGGCGTATTGTATTCTTCCGGGTCGGCGCGATCGCCGAATATCGCCCAGGCAAACGCGGTCGTATTTTCGTCGTCGACCGGCACCACCCAGCGCGCGAACGCGGTGCGCCCGTAATAGATCGGCCGCGTACCGTCGGCGGAAAACGCGGCGCCCGCCTGGGTGTAATTCGGCAGCACCAGCTCGTTGACCCGCACCCAGACGTGCTCGCCGACGCGGCGCACGTTGGCGCCGAGAAAACTCATTTCGCGCTCGAAAAAGAGCAGCTCGCCGAGCTCGCCCATGCCCTCGGAAAACTGGGCCCGGCTCATGCGCGAGTGCAGGAAGCTGGTGTGGATCGGGTCGAGTATGGCGTCGAGCACCTGCAGCCAGTTGCAGCGATAATCGGCGCGGTAAGGCACCAGCGTCTGGCCCTCGATTTCGAGCGTATCGTATACCGGGAACTCGGGCATCCTGTCGATCGGGCCGAGGTAGGCGAAGACCAGGCCGCGGTATTCCCGGACCGGGTAGGCGCCGAGACGGGCCTGTTTCCTGACCACGTCGCTTATGTTTTCCGGCTGCCCCGGGATCTCGAGGATGGCGCCGTCGATGTCGAACAGCCAGCCGTGATAGCAGCAGCGAATCCCGTTCTCCTCGCAGACGCCGAACTCCATCGACGCGCGCCGGTGCGGGCATTGCCTGTGAACCAGCCCGAAACGCCCGGATTTATCCCTGAACAGGACCAGTTCTTCGCCGAGCACGCTGATGAGTCGCGGCAGGTCCGTGACCTCGCGCGCCAGCGCGACCGGCTGCCAGTAACGGCGCAGGTACTCGCCGCTGGCGCTGCCGCGCGCGCTGCGCACCAGCATTTCGTCGCTGCCGCCGCGGTGTTCCTGTCTGTAGCCCTGGTAATCAAGATTGCTGCCCATCGACGAGCGCCTCGCTAATAGAAGCAAAAACTTACCCGATGCGCAAAGGTGGCGCAAGCTCGTGTTTCGCTTTTACCGGTTAACCGGTGCCGGCGATTGCGACCATTCTATACCGCCGAAATTCGAAATCGTCGCTGTCCCGCGCGGCGGCCTGCCGCGGGCTTATGCAGACTGAACCGAATACTTGTGTCAGAATTGTTGCTTCACCAGGTAATCGTGACAGGACATATCCTTGAATAAAAGAATCACCGCGCGGACCATCGCGGGTCTTTTGGCCCTGTGGCTGGTGATGCCGCTAGCCAGTGCCCAGACCGGCGCGCTGACAGCTGAGCCAACGCAAGACGACGCGGCCGAACGCGCGCAAACCATCCGCAAATTGCAAACCATCAGGGCCGCGCTGGAGGACAGGCGCGAGCAGGTCAGAAACCTGCTGGAGCAACTGGCCGAAGCCGACGAAATTGCCAGGCCCAAGATCAGGGAGCAAATCGAGGCGCAGCAACAAATCATCCGCGATCTGATGGACTCGTTCGAAACAATTGCCGTCAATGGCACCAATCTACGTAACCTGGCCGACGCGCGCGACAAGGGGCTCGACTGGCGCGACGAAATGATCCAGATCGCGCGGCCGATAATCGACGGCCTCAAGGAGGCGACCGAGAAGCCTCGCCGCATTGCCGAGCTGCGCACGTCGATCGAACTCTACCAGCAACAGCTGGCGATGACCGGGAAAGCGATCGAATCGCTGGCGCGCTTCGACCAGCAGGATCTGCCGCCGGGAGTCGCAGCCGGGTTGAACGAGGTCGCCGCCGCCTGGCGTCGCCGCCACGACGATATCAAACGTACGCTGGAAGTCTCGCGTGAAGAACTGGGTTTCCTGGAAACAGAAAAAACCAGGGTCTTCGAAACCATGGGCAACGTCGCTTACGGATTTATCCTCGGCCGCGGGCTCACGCTGCTGTTCGCGCTGATAACCGGCGTCCTGGTCTGGTACGCGATGCGCGCGCTGCGCCGGCTGGCAACCGTCCGGCGACGCCAGGAGCAGGACAGGCAGCAGGCCGCGAAGGTCCGCCTGCTGCTCTATGGCTACCACCTGTTGACGATGGTGCTGGTAGCGCTGGCGGTGTTGTCCGTGTTCTACGTGCGCGGCGACGTGTTACTGTTATCGCTGGCCATTATCGCGCTGGTGATGCTCGCGCTCGGCGTCTGGCGGTTCCTGCCGGGCTATATCGAGGAGGCGCGCCTGCTGTTGAACGCAGGCGCAGCACGCCAGGGGGAACGGGTGATCTATAACGGGCTGCCGTTTCGCATCGCCACGCTCAATCTTTATTCCGAGCTGCGCAATCCCGAGCTGGACGGTGTCATCCGCCTGCCGCTGAAAGCCCTCGCGCAACTGACCTCGCGCCCACGCAGCGACGAGGAATGGTTTCCCTGTCGCAAGGGCGATTACCTGCTGCTGCCGGACGGCAGTTTCGGCCAGGTTCTGCAGCAATCGGTAGAGCTGGTGCGACTCAAGGTGATCGGCAGCATCGTGCAGTATTCCGCCGCGGATTTTTTACAGCTCAATGTACGCAACCTGTCGCGCGAGGGCTTCGGCGTCGTCGTCGTGTTCGGCATCGATTACCAGCACCAGGAAATCTCGCTGGATCGCGTGCCGCAACGTTTCAAATCGGGCCTCGAAGCGGCATTCGAGAAGTCCGTTTTCGGAGCCGACCTGAAGGACCTGCTGGTCGAATTCAAGCAGGCTGGCAGCAGCTCGCTGGACTACCTGATATACGCCACGATGGGTGGCGACAGCGCCGCGTCCTATTTTACGATCGGTCGCATGATCCAGCAGACCTGCGTGGACATCTGTAACGAGGAAGGCTGGGTTATTCCGTTTACCCAGGTCACGATCCACCAGGCAGACACCGCGCCGGTAGAGATCGTTCCCGCGGGAGAACCACAACAGGCCTGACTTCCGCGAGCGGCGCGACAGGCAACCGGGCAACACTGCAAACAGGTTAGCGTCTGATCCGAAAACCTAGTCGACGGAAACGGTGCGATCGCTCGCCCAGCGCCGCAGCGCATCGATCTTTTCTGCCATGACAATCGACAAGGGCCGGGTTTTCTCGATCTCCCTGACCAGGTCGGCGGTTGCGATTGGTGCGTCATGGCTTTGCATCGCGTAGATGGTCGACACCACCAGTTGCTCGATCTCGGCGCCGGAGAAGCCCACGGTCATCTTCGCGAGCGCGTCGATATCGATTGCGGACTTGTCGAGCCTGCGTTTTTCCAGGTGGATATTGAATATTTCGCGGCGAACCGCGGCCTTCGGCAGGTCGACGAAGAAAATTTCGTCGAGCCGGCCCTTGCGGATCAACTCCGGCGGCAGCTGATCGATATTGTTCGACGTGGCGACGATGAAAACCGGACGCCGGTTTTCCGCCATCCAGGTCAGCATCGTGCCGAGCAAGCGCTGCGAGGTGCCATCGTCGTTGTCTTTTACCGCGATTCCTTTTTCGAGTTCGTCGATCCACAGCACGCAGGGCGACATGACCTCGGCGGCATGCAGCGCCTTGCGGATGTTACGCTCGGTTTCGCCGTAGTACTTGTTGTACAAGCGCCCGAAATCGAGCCGCAACAGCGGCACCTTCCAGACGCCGGCCACGGCCTTGGCCGCGACGCTTTTACCGCAGCCCTGTACTCCCAGCAGCAGGATCCCCCTGGGCTTGTCGATCCCGGGAATAGCGTGGGTACCGTGGAAAAACTTTTCACGCTGCATCAGCCACTTTTTCAGTTTTTTCATTCCGGCGAGTTGAGCGAAGCTGCTGGTCTCGAGTTCGAAGGACAGCACGTCGTCCTGG
>JAOTUD010000404.1 GCA_029864065.1 Gammaproteobacteria bacterium
ATCTCTCGCGATTCCGACCTCGGTGCTGGTTTACCAGGCCTACGGGCAGTTGAAATGGGAAGCCTTTTACCAGCATCAACGGCTTGCGCGCGAACTGAGCCTGCGCATCGACAGCGGCTTTCGAGACCTGATCGAGCGCGAGGAAAAGCGCCCGATCAGCGACTACGAATTTTTCAACGTGACCGGGTCCGGTGAAACCGGCTTTTTGCAGCGATCGCCGTTGTCCGAATTCCCGATCGAGTCCGACGTTCCCGGTCTGCTCGGCCATTTCCAGGTCGACGCGTCGGGGCGGCTGCGCACCCCGATCGTGCCCGCAGCCGATGCATCGAGCTACGGCATTTCGTCCGCGGAGCTGCGGCAACGCGAACAGCAGGAGGGAATGATTCGCGGCATCCTCGATCAGAACCGGCTGGTCGGAAAAAGCGACGCCGCGGCGTCGCCCGCGCGCGAAATTCCGCCAGCCGAGGAGGGATTGGCAAAGTCGGAACGCGCAGATAGCCCGGCGCTGACAACCGATCTGTACAGCGTCAGTCCCGTCACCGCGACCGGCGACAGCGACAGCCAGGGGCAGTCCGCGTTCGACGAATTGACCTCGCGCAACCTGATGTCCCCGGCCGAGAGCAGCGTCCCGGTCGGCGAAGTCGAGGACCTCAGGCTCGACGATAGCTACGAGGTCGCCGCCGGTGCCGCACCCGAGGCCCAGCGGCTCGAGGCGAAGCAACAGCAAGCGGCGAAGCGTTTACGCAAGGAAAAGGTGAACCTGCCGCGGTTGCTGCAGCAAGAACCGGTCCTCGCAGAAAGTGTCGCCAGCGAGGCCGAGGCGGACGCGGCCGAACCCCGGCTACAGCAGCGCGCAATTCGCATACAGACTTTCGAAAGCGAGGTCGAGCCGATGGAATTCGCGCTGCTCGACAGCGGCCACTTCGTGTTGTTCCGGCGCGTCTGGCACCAGAACGAGCGCTACGTACAGGGTATCCTGTTCGACCAGGCAAGCTTCATCGAGCGCCTGATCGCGCCTGCCTTTCGCGAATCGAGCCTGGCGTCGATGAGCGCGTTGATCGTCGCCTACCGGGGCACCATCCTGCAGAAGTTTGCCGCCGATTATAGCCGCCAGTACCGGCCCAGCGCCGCGCAGGAAACCGACGAATTACTCTACCAGAGCCGGCTGATCGCGCCATTCGGCGACATCGAACTGATCTACACGCTGTCACGTCTGCCGGTCGGGGCCGGCGGGCAGGTCATCCTCTGGTCGGCGCTGGTGCTCGCGCTCGTGCTGGTTGGCGGATGCTACATGCTGCTACGGCTGGGGCAACGCCAGCTCGCGCTGGCGCAACAGCAACAGGATTTCGTGTCCGCGGTCAGCCATGAGCTGAAAACCCCGCTGACGTCGATCCGGATGTACGGCGAAATGCTGCGCGAAGGCTGGGCCGACGAGGCGAAACGAAAATCCTATTACGACTTCATTTTTCACGAGGCCGAGCGGCTCACCCGCCTGATCAACAACGTACTGCAACTCGCGCGCATGTCACGCAACGAGCAGGTGGCGAACCTGAGCGTGACGACGGTAGGCGATGCGCTCTCCGAACTGAAGCCGCGGCTCGAGTCACAGATGGAACCCTCCGGATTCGAACTGCAGATCAAGGGCGAGCCGACGGCGGACGCGGCGCGTATCGACATCGACATCGACTGGTTCATCCAGATCTTCATCAACCTGGTCGACAACGCGGTCAAGTTTTCGGCGGGCGCGGCAACGCGTCGCGTCGATATCGAGTACTGGCGGATGCGTGACGGCAAGGTCCAGTTCTCGGTGCGCGACTACGGCCCCGGCATAGCGCCGGACCAGATGAAGAAAATATTCACGCTGTTTTACCGCAGCGAGAACGAATTGACGCGCGAAACCATCGGCACCGGCATCGGCCTCGCGCTGGTGCAACAACTCGCCAGCGCGATGCGTGCCGAGGTCGATGTCGTCAACAGCGATCCGGGCGCGGAATTTCGCATTCGCTTCGCTTCGATCGACGCGGAGCGATGAAAATGGACGCCGTTTATGCATGAACTCTCCCCGGATTTTTGGCAGGTTACTGATTTTTTCGAATCGACGATGTCGATCGAGATGCGAACCTTGCGCGATCCCGTTGCGGCGGTTCAGGCAGAAATTCTTGACCAATCTTCGTGTTGTTCTATCACTACCCTCGGAATTCGTGCTATAAATCATTAACTTATGCCAATTCGGGAAGCGATCAGGATGCGAGTACTCAGTAAACTGGCGGCTATCATATTAATGGCGGCGGTAGGTTCGCCAGCCCACGCCGCGGAAATGAAGACCTTTTTCGGCATCGACGCCGTCGATATGGAATCGACGCTGGATTACAGCAATGGCACCGAGACCTATGAATATACCGGGGTGCGATTGCGCTACGGTCTCGAAGCGCGCGAAGGCGGTAGCGCCGGCATCGAAATCATGCCCGCGATGGACGACGAGCAGATCGACCCCTTCGGGGACCTGTTCGAACTGGCGATCGGTCCGTCACTCGCCGCCTATTTCACCATCGGCAAGCCGGTCTACCTGCGCCTGGGTTTTTCGTTTACGGAATTCGAGTATACCCATGTCGCCTCCGGCATATCGGACAAGGATACCGCTTCCGCTATCGAACTTGGCCTCGGATTCAATATTTCCCCTAGCGAGAATTTAACCTTCTACGGGGAATACCTGCGCAGGGATTCGGGCGAGCTGATCTTGGAGACGTTCTTCTTCGGTGAAATCGACCAGGTTTCGGACATGGTCTCGCTGGGCGTAAACTTCAGGTTTTAAATCCGCTAACAGGATCCAGGCCTTCTCCGTGAATAAAGGCCTGGCTCCACGGCTGTCCTGGCTTAATAGAAAGGTCACCTGGTCTTGGTATTTGAAATGGATACCGGCTTTCGCCGGTATGACACCGTTGTAGAATTATCGCGGGATATTTTCATGTCCCGCTCTTCTAAATATTCGCTAAATAATCGATCACAATAATTTCTTCAGATTATTTCAGAAAATAAATGGGACAGTAGTGGACCTGGCTCCTTCTTTTCGCGACTCAACGCCAAACGGCAACCAGTCAGAACTCTCCATGCGATGCCGATAAGGCTATCGAGTCGGCGCCCGTTGCGGGTAAAATCGTGGCTCGCAACAGTTAAACGGGTTTTCGGGAAAACGATATGCCGGAAGACAGGGCCGAAATCGGTGATTTGCGGCGTCTGCTCGCCGCCGTCGGCGCAGGCCTCGACGAATTTTTAAAGTTTGAACACCCCGATGCGCTCGCGCGCAAGGATCAATGGCAGGCGGCGCTCGATATCGCGCTGCCGCAGCAGGGTGTCGGCATCGACGAGGTGACGCGCGAGCTGGTGCAACAGATCATTCCCCATGGCTCGCCGGTGTCCCGGCCCGGTTTTTCGGCTTTTATCACCACCGGGGCGACCAGCGCCTCGACGCTTGCCATGGCCGCCGCGAGCATCGCCTCGCCGCAGCGCTACCTGCATACCGCGTTCAACCTGCTCGAGGAGGTATCGCTGGACTGGCTCACGCAGATGTGCGGTCTCGACGGCATGAAAGGCATTTACAGCAGCGGCGGTTCGGTCGCCAACCTGGTCGGCCTGGGCGCCGCGCGCCAGCACGCGTTCGAGAAAATTGGCCACGATCCGGCGCGCGATGGCGTTAACCGGGCGGCGGCGGTCTACGCCAGCCGCGAGTGCCACAAGACCATCCAGCGGGCCGGCGGCGTGCTCGGCATCGGACGCCGCGCGATCAGGCCGATT
>JAOTUD010000405.1 GCA_029864065.1 Gammaproteobacteria bacterium
GCGTGTACCTGATCTCGGATGGCGCCAACAAGCCGTATCGCCTCAAGATCCGCGCGCCCGGTTTTGCCCACCTGTCGAGCATGAACGAAATGGCGCAGGGCCACATGCTGGCCGACGTGGTCGCGATTATCGGCACCCAGGATATCGTGTTCGGAGAAATCGACCGGTAATGGCCATCCAGACCAAATCGAAAATAGACCTGCTCGACCAGCACACGCGCGGCGAAATCGACCGCTGGGTAGCGCGCTTTCCGCCCGAGCACAAGCGTTCCGCGCTGCTGCAGGCCCTGTACGCGGCGCAGCACCAGAACCAGGGGTTCCTGACTACCGACCTGATGGATGCCGTGGCGGAATACCTCGAGTTGCCCGCGATCCACGTCTACGAGGTGGTTTCGTTCTACTCGATGTTTGAAACCAGGCGGGTGGCGCGACACAATGTCGCAATCTGCACCAACATATCCTGCATGTTGATGGGCTCGGATAGTATCGTCGAACATGTCGAAAACAAACTCGGTATAAAAATCGGTGAAAGCACCGAGGATGGCCGGATTTACCTGAAGTGCGAGGAAGAGTGCCTGGCGGCCTGCAAGGGCGGCCCGATGATGCAGGTCGATCACGTGTACTACGAAAACCTGACCCCTGCAAAGGTCGACGAGATCCTGGATACCCTGGAGTAAAAATGGCTAACGAAGTCTGTTACGCAACCCTGCAATACGATCAGCCCTGGTCGATGGAAACCTACCTGAAGGTAGGCGGATACGAGGCGCTGAAAAAGGTCTTGCAGGACGGTATGTCGCCCGAGGACGTCATCGAGGAAGTCAAGGCGTCGGGCCTGCGTGGCCGTGGCGGCGCGGGCTTCCCGACGGGGCTGAAGTGGAGCTTCATGCCGCGCAAGGCGCCGGGGCAGAAATATGTCGTCTGCAATTCGGACGAATCAGAACCGGGTACCTGCAAGGATCGCGATATCCTGCGCTTCAATCCGCACGCGCTGGTCGAGGGCATGGCAATCTGCGGCTATGCGATCGGCGCCACCGTCGGTTACAACTATATGCGCGGCGAATTCATGGACGAGCCGGCGCAGCGTTTCGAAACCGCGGTAAAGGAAGCCTACGAGGCGGGTTACCTGGGCAGGAACATCCTCGGTAGCGGGGTCGATTTCGACCTGTACCCGGCGCTCGGCGCCGGCGCCTATATTTGCGGCGAGGAAACCGCGCTGCTCGAGTCGTTGGAAGGCAAGAAAGGGCAGCCGCGTTACAAGCCGCCATTTCCGGCAAACTTCGGTCTTTACGGCAAGCCGACCACGATCAACAATACCGAGTCGCTGGCATCTGCGCCGTCGATCATCCGCAACGGCGCGCAATGGTTCGCGGATCTCGGAATTCCCAATAGCGGCGGAGTCAAGTGTTTCTCGTTGTCGGGTCACCTCAACAAGCCCGGTAACTTCGAAATTTCGATGGGCACGCCGTTCAGGGATCTGCTCGAAATGGCCGGCGGCGTCAGGGACGGTCACAAACTGAAGGCCGTGATACCTGGCGGTTCCTCGGTACCGGTGCTGCCCGGTGACGTGATGATGGAGTGCACCATGGATTACGATTCGATCGCCAAGGCGGGTTCGATGCTGGGTTCGGGCGCGGTGATCGTCATGGACGAAACAACCGACATGGTCGTCGCGCTGAAGCGAATTTCGCGCTTTTATTACTCGGAATCCTGCGGTCAGTGCACGCCCTGTCGGGAAGGCACCGGGTGGCTTTATCGCATGCTGATCCGCATCGTCGACGGTAAGGGTCGCCCGGAAGATATCCAGTTGCTCGAAGAAGTCTCGCACAAGATCGAGGGTCGCACGATATGCGCACTCGGCGACGCCGCGGCGATGCCGGTATGGAGCTTTATCAAGCATTTCCGGCACGAATTCGAATACTACGTCGAGCACAAGCGCTCGATTCTCGATAACGCCGCCTGACCGGATTGAAAATAACCAATGAGCGATAACATTACAGTCACGATAAACGGCCAGCAAATCGAAACCCAGCCCGGGCGGCTGCTGATCGACGTGGCCGATGAAAACGACATCGTGATTCCACGTTTCTGCTATCACAAGCGCCTGTCGGTTGCCGCCAATTGTCGTATGTGCCTGGTCGAAATCGAGCGTTCGCCCAAGCCGATGCCGGCCTGCGCCACCCAGTGCATGGACGGGATGGTGGTGCGCACCCGTTCCAAGGCCGCGCTGGCGGCGCAGAAGTCGACCATGGAATTCCTGTTGATCAACCATCCGCTGGACTGCCCGATCTGCGATCAGGGCGGGGAGTGCGAGCTGCAGGACGTGGCGATGGGCTTCGGCGAGGGTGTGTCCAGGTACACCGAAGCCAAGCGCGTGGTCATGGACAAGAACATCGGCCCGTTGATCGCGACCGATTTGACCCGCTGCATCCATTGCACCCGTTGTATCCGTTTCGGTGACGAAATTGCCGGCATGCCGGAGCTCGGCGCAACCGGCCGCGGCGAACATATGGAAATCGGCACCTATATCGAAAAGGCGATCGTGTCCGAACTGTCAGGGAACGTTATCGACGTCTGCCCGGTCGGTGCCTTGACCGCGAAACCGTCGCGCTATACCGCCCGGCCCTGGGAACTGACCCAGCACGCCGCGGTGTCTGCGCACGATTGCGTCGGCACCAATACTTATGTTCACACCCGCGGCAGCGAAGTCATGCGCGTGGTGCCGCGCGAAAACGATGCGATCAACGAATCCTGGATTTCCGATCGTGATCGTTTCAGCTACACCGCGCTAAAGTCCGAACTGCGCATTACCCAGCCGCTGCTGCGCGACGGCGGCGAGTTGAAGCCGGTCGACTGGGAGTCGGCGGTCAATGCCGCGGCGAATATACTGTCCGAGGCGGGCACGAACGTCGCGGCGCTGGTAAGCCCACAGGCAACCCTTGAAGAGCATTTCCTGGCGCAGAAGCTGCTCCGCGGACTCGGTTCGAACAATATCGATCACCGCCTGACCCAGGTCGATTTTTCGGCGCAGCAGCAGGCTGCGGTAATGCCGTGGCTGGGACGCTCGCTGGAATCGCTGGAAACCCTGGACGCCGCTTTGATCGTCGCCGCAAACCTGCGTTACGAGCAGCCGCTGCTGTCGCACCGGTTGCGCAAGGCGGTTATCAATAACCAGGCGCGGGTGTCGTCTGTCGGCCACCTCGGCGGGCAATACAATTTCGCCCTGCAAACCGAATTAAACGGCTCCGCGGCCAGACTGGTCAACGATCTCGCCGGCGTCGCGGTTGCGCTCGCCGAAATTTCCGCCAGGCCGCTGGCTGAACATCTTGCCCGAATCGTCGCCGACCTGCGGCCGACGGAGCAACATCAGGCGATCGCCCGCTCGCTGACCGACGCCGATAATGCCGCGATTATCGTCGGCGTCCAGGCGTTGACGAGTCCGCATCTGTCGCTGATCCAGGAAATCTGCGAAAGCATTACCGTCGCTGCAGATGCCACGCTCGGTTACCTGTCGCTGTCGGCCAACAGCGCGGGCGCCTGTCTTGCCGGCGCGACACCGCATCGCGGTCCCGCCGGCTGCGCGCTCGATAAATCCGGAGAAAATGCCGCGCAGATTCTGTCGCAAAAGCACAAGGCCCTGCTTTGCTTCGCGGTCAATCCGCTGCTGGATACCAATGCGGTAGCCCAGTTATCCGATAACAACGAATACGTGATTGCGATCAGCAGTTTCGATAACGATTTTATTCAGCAGCAGGCTGACCTGGTATTGCCGCTCGCCGCCGTGGTCGAAACCGC
>JAOTUD010000406.1 GCA_029864065.1 Gammaproteobacteria bacterium
CTCGACCACCGAGAACGCGGCCAGCTCGGTATCCATGACGTCGAGATCGAAAACCGGCAGGCCGAATTCCTGCGATGAAATCATCGCGATGACGCTGGAGGGGACGATTTTGTTTTTGACCAGGTAGCTGGACAGCTGGATGCTTTCCTTATTGGCGGCTTCGACCGCTTCGATCGCCTTGGCCTGGTCCAGGTGCTTATCCTGAACCAGCTTGCGCGCGATCCCGGTCAAATTCATATTGGTAGCAGCCATAAGCGATTCAATCTGGTCGGCGGAAATTAATCAAGTCGATCGAGTATATTACAGTTTATCGGGTTTGTTGAGGTATCTAGGTTCAATTCTAGACTGAAATCACAGTATCACAAGGCGATTTGGAGCCTGGTGATAAATTAATTTGAATCAAGCGTTTATGTCGAAGGGTTCAATTAGTTTATGAGATTTGTTCGGGGCTCCGATCGAGGGCTCTGGACGAAACGTGAATCGTTGCGAAACGACCCTCGCGACACACCGTTTACGCCGGGTCAGACGTCCTTTTATCAGCTGCCGGTACAGTCAACCGCGCGCCCCTGCTCGGCGCCAGCGTCGCCGACGCAGCCATTTCCGCTCAGGTTCCAGTTTATCGCCGCGGGATTGGCGATATTAGGCGTCAGGGTGATGCCAATGGGGGTCGTGTCAGACTGTATTGCGGTCGTGGTCACGGTGATCACACCGTCGGCGATCGCGACCGCGTTGACATAGTTGATGTCGCCGACCACGGCTGCTGCCGGGATGCCGTTGGTGCCGGCGTCGCAACCGACCAGGGTGCCGGTATCCTGCAGGCAAATGGCGATGGAGGTTCGGTAATTCGCGGTGCCGGACAGCGCGCCCGATATCTTGGATCGCTGCGTATAGTCGGTATACTGCGGGATCGCGATCGCGGCAAGTATGCCGATGATCGCGACGACTATCATCAACTCGATCAAAGTAAAGCCAGAATGACGTTTGTTCATTTTCTTTACCCCGCCTGTGAACACCGGGTTTGCCCTCCTTGTGCCTGTCGGTGAACTGGCTAGTTTAGCCCTAGCACGTTTTTGTGCGTGTTATTCGATTTGACAAGATTGCCAGGTCTGTCGATTTATGTTTTGGGAAAAGGTCAGGTTAATAACTTTGTTGCGATGGTGCAGACTAGAGAAAAACGGGCCTTTGCAGGCCCGTTTTCCATTTGGCTTGACTGCTGCCCGGTATTACGAACCTGAGCAGTTGATGACGCGTCCGGCTTCTGCGGCACCGTCGCCTTCACAACCGTTGCCGGTCAGGTTCCAGTTGATTGCAGCGGCGTTTGCGATGTTCGGCGTCAGCGTGATTGCGATGGCGGTGTTGTCTGACTGCCTGGCTGAAGTAGTCAGCGCGATGACACCGGCGGTGACGGTTGCAGCATCGACATAGTTGACCTCACCGACGGCCGCGATTGCGGCGGGGATGCCGGTGCCGGCAGCGCCTGCATCACAACCGGTCAGTGTGCCCAGCTGCTGGAAGCACAGCGCGACAGTAGTCTTGTAAGTAGATACACCCGCCAGTGCGCCAGAAATCTTGGAACGCTGGGTGTAGTCAGCATATTGCGGGATCGCGATTGCGGCCAGGATGCCGATAATCGCGACAACGATCATCAGTTCGATCAGGGTAAAACCAGATTGTTGCTTCTTCATTTAAATTTCCTCTTTTCAAAAAACTTAATTTCAATGTTGAATCGACTAATGCCGCTTCATGCCGTAATACGAAGCAATCTCGATGCCAACTTCGTCGGTATTTGATAAATCTATTGAAAACAATGAGTTATAAATTATGGGGTGCTGTAAACGGTGGAATGCAAGGCGAGTATTTGACAAAATTGTCAAGTTTTTACAGCGATTGTCAGGTTTTCACGCGGTGTGTCGCGATATCACGGCTTGTTCAGTTTCAGCTTGTCCATGCGATAGCGCAACTGGCGCAAGGTAATGCCGAGCGCACGCGCGGTTGCCGACTGGTTCCAGCGATGGTTTTCCAGCGCGCTGACAATATGCTCTTTTTCCATGCTCTGCGTCAGCTCGCCCAGGCTGGCCGGGTTGGCGGCGGCGGCATGCGCTGCGACCTCGGGTAATTGCAGGTCCCCGACCTTTATCGTATCGTCTTCGCACAGCGCCAGCGCGCGCTCCAGGATATTCTCGAGCTCGCGCACGTTGCCGGGAAATGCGTAACTGCGCAAGGCCGCCACCGCTTCGTCGCTGATCGAGATCCGGGTCGAATTGTGATAGTTGTGCTTTTCTATCAGGAAGTCGGCCAGTTGCGGTATATCCTCGGCGCGTTGCGCCAGCATCGGCACGGCAATACCGATCACGTTTATGCGGTAGTAGAGATCCTGCCGAAACGAGCCGTCGGCGACCATGGAATCCAGATCCTTGTGAGACGCGCTGATGATGCGCACATCGATCGCTTCCTCGCGTTGCGCGCCGACCGCGCGGATCGATTTTTCCTGGATGACGCGCAACAGCTTGACCTGCATCGCGAGCGGCAGGTCGGCGATTTCGTCGAGGAACAGGGTGCCGCCCTGCGCCGCCCTGAATAATCCCTGGTTATCGCTGGTGGCGCCGGTAAAACTGCCCTTGAGGTGACCGAATAGCTCGCTCTCCATCAGTTCGGACGGTATCGCGCCGCAGTTTACCGCGACGAATGCGGCCCCGGCGCGCGACCCCTGCAGGTGTATCTGGCGCGCGACCAGTTCCTTGCCGGTGCCCGATGCGCCGCAGATGAATACCGGCGCCTGGCTGCGCGCGAATTTCGCGATGGAGTGTTTCAGATCCTGCATGATCGCGGAATCGCCGATGATCTGGTACTTGGTATCGGCCGGATCCCCGGCTATCTGCGGCGAACTCGGCAGCGTCAGCGCCTTGTCGACGAGGTTGCGCAGGGTTTCCAGCGACACCGGTTTGGAGACGAAATCGAACGCGCCGCATTTCATCGCCTTTATCGCCAGGTCGATGCTGCCGTGGGCGGTGATCACCGCGGTCGGCGTGTTCGGACAGTGTTGCTGGATATGCTCGACCAGCGCGATACCGTCCCCGTCGGGCAGCTTCATGTCGGTCAGGCACAGATCGAATGACTCGTCGTGCAGGATGCGCGTGGCGTTGCTGTAATCCTCGGCGCTGCGGGTTTCCAGGCCCATGCGCAACAGCGTGATTTCCAGCAGTTCCCGAATATCCGGTTCGTCGTCGACGATCAATACGCGCTGCCGGGTCATTGGTTCACCTGGTAAGCCGGCTCGACGGCGAGAGAAGTCATTTGCAGTAGGAAGCTGGTCCCGTTGTGCTGGTTGACCCTTGCCGTAATAAACGCGTTGTTGAGTTCGCACAACTGCCCACAAATGTACAGGCCCAGCCCCGAGCCCTGGTGGCTGGTGGTGTAGAAGGGTTCGAAGATCTGATCCAGGATTGTGCTGTCGATACCGGGACCCTGGTCGGCAACCTCGATGCACAAGGGATAGGCCTCGGTCGCGAAAACGCGAATCGTGATCGGCTCGTCGCTGCCACCGTGAACGCAGGCGTTGGTGCAGAGGTTGGTCAGAATCTGGGTGAGATGCCCGGTGTCGAACAGCAGCCCGGGATTTTCTATTTCTATCTCGAGTTCGAAGGTCTCCGGTTTGGCGAGCCCGGACTGGCAGAAATTATCGATAAATCCTGGCAGCCAGTCTGCCAGATCGATCTGTTCCTTGACCGTGGGATCGCTGCGTGAAATCTTCAGGATATCCTCGA
>JAOTUD010000407.1 GCA_029864065.1 Gammaproteobacteria bacterium
CAGCAGCTCCCAGTTGCTGCCATCGGCCGGATTATTGTCGTGATCGTGGTCGCGGTGGTGCACGGTCAACTGCTGCAGGTTTTTCTCGTCGAACTCGCGCGCGCAGCGGCCGCATACCCAGGGATACATTTTCAACGCCTTGCTGCGGTAGCCCTGCTCCCGCTCGTCGCGGTCGGCGCGAGCCTGCGAAACAACGCGATCGAGCTTGTCGGTGGAATTATTTGATGCCATCTCGGCTAATAAATAAGCACGTTGTCGGATATCGTTTCCGCGTCAATGATACCCCTGTATCCAGGATAAATACCACAATGTCGTCGTTAGCCGTCACCTGGATATTCCGTATTCCGGGGACAGTTTACTTAATTTTTCGGAAAATTTTGAATTAAGTAAACTGGTCCCGAATTCTGGTGTGACACGATTCAACAAGTGCCGTTACGCATGCTGGTATTGTTCGCAGGCGGCCAGGAATTTGTTGAAGCGCTGGTGAGCGTAGGGGATAAATCGAATTTTCTGGATCGGTTTTACGGCCAGCGGCAACGCGGCCATCGCGTACTTGTAGTCGGACAGGATCAACATGCGCCTGGTGTCGCTCAATAAATTTTCAAACACTGCTGCTCTTTGTTCCGGGTCCGCGGGTTCGGCGTTGTCGAGGTAGTAGTTGATCAGCATGCCCAGTTCTTGATCGTCGAATTCCGGCTCGGCGATGCGAAAATAGGGATACTCGGTTAACCCGTGCCGCATGACGGTTTCGGCAAACAGGCTGGCAAAGTCATAGGCCTTGTGGTTGAGGCAGGAAAATTCGAAATCGACCAGCTTGATGCGGCCGTCGTCGAGTTTCATGATGTTGCCGTGATATGTGTCGTTGTGGCAAAAACCTAATTCTCCCGCAGGCAGGCACTGCCGCACCTTGTCGCGGGTTGCTTCGCTGTAAATCGCACGTAAATCCTCGCACATCGCCTGTTCATTGGCCGGGAAAGCGGTTGCCTGATGTTCCAGCACGCGCCTGGCCAGGCGCCCCCATTTCAAGTGCAACAGGTCGAACAACCCGTGTCGTGGCAGGCCCGCTGGTCGAAGCTGGTGCAGCTGGTAAAGCTGGCTGGCTATCTGGCGCAGGTTCTCGGGCTCGAACAAATCCCGCGCCTGCAAACTGCGCCCGTGGTAGAACGACTCGATGCGACAGCTTTCGTCATAGTGATAGCACCGGGCGGCAATGTCGTTCGCTCCCAGCGTCAGGAATACTGCCTTTTCGGTGGCGTAATCGAGTATCGCGTTGTCCTTGCCCTCGAGGCGGCGATACAGCGCGGCAGGTGGTTGTACCGGTTGCTTCGCGCGAATGCCCATCGTGAACGAAGAAAATCCCTTCGGATCGTCGAACTCGAAATCGGCCATCGCTAGCCCGGCCCACTCGGGGAACAGCGTTTGGCACTGCCTGATAATCTCGTCTTTCACTTGCCGGCCTGATTGAAACTGGGGGGTTCGGTGACAGTATACTTATCCCCGCCGAGAGTTGGCGGTGAATAAACAGCTTACCGTCGCTCGAAATAAGCGAGCCAGCGGTTGCGGTCCAGCGCATTATCCAGATAATGCTGGGTATCTTTTCGACTGACAGGGAGTACACGACCATGCTGATCCGATCCGCGATTCTCGCGCTGATAACACTTTTTTCCTGTATTGGTCCCGTAGCCGCAAGCGACGATGCCGCCGACGACAAGAAAGCCCTGGCAAGCTTCATGCAATCCGATGTCGTTGCCAGGTTTCACGAATCGGCCTTCGGCTACGCGATATTCCCGACAATCGCCAAGGGCGGTATCGGTATCGGCGGCGCCCGCGGCAAGGGCCGGGTATACCGCAATGGCAAGCGGACAGGCGAGGTCACGATGACGCAGTTGAGCATTGGCCTGCAGCTCGGGGGGCAGGCCTACCGGCAGGTGATTTTCTTCCAGGACGAGCGCGCGTTCAACGAGTTTACTAGCGGGTCGTTCGAGTTCGGTGCGCAGGCCGAGGCGATCGCGATCACGGCCAGCGCCGGGGCGCAGCTCGGCACCGAGGGAACCTCGACCAGCGCGAACGAAAAACAGTCCAACGCGAACTATCACAAGGGCGTGTTCGTGTTCACCATGGGCAAGGGCGGCCTGATGTACCAGGCGGCGCTCGGCGGTCAGAAATACGAGTACAAGCCGGACAATTAGGATTACCCGCTAGCGCTGCTGCGCGCGGGCGGGTTCAGCCCGCCGGAATCTCGCGGCTGCGCCGCGCGATGAAATCCAGCAACGCCTCGTCGAGCGCCGCGTCGATCGGCGGCGCCTCGTATTTCTGCAGCCATTTTTGCGCCTTGCGCACGCCTACCGCTTCGCTGTCGAGCCGACCCTCGACATCCCACTGCTCGTAGGAATTATTGTGCTGCGAATCGAAGATGAACAGGTTGCTGTTCAGGGTGTGAGTTTCGCCGAGAAAGTGGCCGCCCGGGCCGACGCGTTTCGTGGTCTCGAACACTTCCTCGATGTCGTGGAAATCCGGGCCCTGCAGGAAATGGTAAAACGCGTCGAGCTGTTCGAAGTCGATCATGGTCTTGCCGTAGCCGACGGTCAGCGCGCCTTCCAGCATGCCGCCGGCCATGGTCAACCAGTCGGCGCCCGACAGCATGCTCGGAAACAGGCCCCACATCGAGTCGTAGGCGGCCTGCATGTCGCCGGACTTCGACGTCGCGACGTTCAGTATCGCGCGATGCGGCAGCTTGTAGTGGCGCGCCATCGCGTTCGACAGGAACTGCACCATCGCCGAGTCGGGCGAGCCGTGCACCGGCGCACCGCTGTTGAGCGCGACCGTCATCGCCGGCACCCCGAACAGCATCGGCACGCCCGGGCGGATGATCTGCGTCATCGCCATCGCCATCAGCGCCTCGGCCAGCACCACGCCGACGGTGCCGACGTTGCTCGCCGGCGTGCTCGCGGCCGCCATCGAAAACGGCGAACACATCACCGCCTGGTGGTTCATCGCGTAAACCTTGAGCGCGTCGAGCATGGTTTCGTCCCACACCAGCGGCGAGTTGGCGTTGATCAGCGAGGTGGTCACGGTGTTGTTGGTCGCGAACTCGTCGCCGAACACGATCTTCATCATGTCGACCGTGTCCTCGGCGCGCTCGCGCGCGGTGACGTTGCCGATGATCGGCTTGTCGGAATATTTCAACCCGCTGTAGGCCATGTGCAGGTGTCGGTGCGGCACCGCGATGTCGACCGGCTCGACGATGGTGCCGCCGGCGATGTGCACGGTCGACGCCATGTGGTTGAGCTTCTGCAGGTTGTTGAGATCCTCGAGCGTCGCGTAGCGGCGCTTGCCTTCCATGTCGCGTACGAACGGCGCGCCATAGGAGGGCGACACCACCGCGTGCCCGTCGCCGACGCGCACCGAGCGTTCCGGGTTGCGCGCGTGGTGCACGTAGGAGGATGGAATCTTGCCGACCAGCGCGAGCAGCTCGTCGCGCCCGATGCGCACGCGCTCGCCGTCAATTTCGGCACCGGTCTGGCGCCAGTAGGCGAGCGATTCTTCGTCCTGGAAATCGCAGCCGATCTGCTCGACGACGCGCATCGCGAAATCGTGAATCAGCTCCACGCCTTCCCGGTTGGTGACCTCCATGATCGGGATGCCGCGCTTGATTTCCGGATGATGCACGATCGCCGCGCTCGCCACCGCCGCGCGCCGGGCGGCGCTGCCACCCTGTCGTCTGCGTTTGCCGTTCATAGTCT
>JAOTUD010000408.1 GCA_029864065.1 Gammaproteobacteria bacterium
GATGCACGGGCTGGCTGACTACTGGGTTTACGCCTTCGCCAACGATCACGACGGCGGCCTGTGGATCGGCACCTGGGCCGGCGCCAATTACCTCGATCGCCAGACCGAGAAATTTGAAACCTATGTCAAGGAGCTGGTCAACGAATGGGTTTACGGCATCGCCGTCGACAGTTCGGGAGCGGTCTGGTTCGGCACCGAAGGCGGCGTGAGCCGCTTCGACGGCGTTAACTGGACCTCGTGGAATCACGACAATGGCATTGGCGGAGAGAATCCGGACGCCCTGCCCTTCAGCCGCAACACCGGCCTCGGAACCCGTTCCCGGCACGATCTCGGCGTTCTCGCCGGCGGTAAGCCCACTTACAATCCGAATTACGTATTCAGTATTCTCGCCGACCACGAAGACACCATCTGGGCCGGGACCTGGGGCGGCGGCGTTACGCGTTTGCAGAATGGCAGCTGGACCAACCTGATGGAAAAAGACGGCCTTGCCGGCAATATCGTTTATGCCATCGCCCAGGGCGCGGACGGCGCTTACTGGTTCGGCACCAACCGCGGATTATCCCGCTACGATGGTAAGAATTTTTACAACTGGAGTATCCACGACGGCCTGCCGTCGAACGATGTTTACGCGATCGCGATTACACCTGCCGGAGAGGTCTGGGTCGGCACCCGCGGTGGTGTCACCCGGATGGCGGTAAAAGAGCCGCAATCCTAGCGGAGTTTACGATATGCAAAAAAAATCGCTTATTGGCATGATTGTCGTGGTTGTCGCGCTGGTCGCGGGCGCCTTTGCGCTGGGTATCAACCGGGGCATCGAATTGCAGACCGCGGGCGATCAACAGGCGGCCGTGGAAACTCGCGATACGCTGCCCGCCGCCGAGGGTTCCGATACTGCTTCGGCAGCGGCGGCACATTCCCAGACACAGCAAAAAACCAGTTTCACTCATTTCCGGGTCGGCAACCGCAACGTCAAGTCGGTATTCGCCGAAGCGGACAAGGTCTGGGTCGGAACTTCGGGCGGCGTTATCCGCTACCTGCCCGAAACCGACGAGTATCGCCTGTTCGACGTGCGCAACGGTTTGCTCGCCAACGGCGTTTTTCACGTCAGTCGCTGGACCGAAAGCAAGATACTGGTCGGAACCTATGGCGGCGGTCTGGCGGTTTACGACGAGCTGGAGGACAAGTTCAAAATATACAATGTCCCGCACGGTCTGGCGGATGCTTTTGTGTACGACGCGCTGGTCATGCCGAACGGCGATCTCTGGATCGCGACCTGGTCCGGCGCTAACCGGGTCAGGGGCGGCCGGCTCGAGGATCCCGCTGCCTGGGAAACCTATACCGTTGAAAATACCGCTAACGGGTTGCCCAACGACTGGGTTTACGGCCTCGAAATGGGAAAAGACGGCGAAGTCTGGCTGGCGACCGAGGGGGGCCTGGCGCGCTTTCATAACGGCGAGTGGGCTAACTGGAATCATAAAGACGGCCAGGGCGCGCCCTATGACAGCGTCAAAAACGATAACACGTTCAATCACGACCCGGCGATGATGTCGAGCCATCACGCGCGGCAAAAAATCGAGATGGGCCTGGAGGACGTCGACACGGCATACAACCCGAATTATATCGTCGCCCTCGAAGTCGATCGGGAAGGTATCGTATGGGTCGGTACCTGGGGCGGCGGCCTGGCCAGGTTCGATGGTGAAAACTACACCAATTACACGGTCAGCGACGGGCTACCGTCGAATCATGTGTTCATGCTGCACGAAGACCGCAACGGAATCCTCTGGGTCGGCACCAGTAACGGCCTGGCGCGCTTCAAAGATGAAAAATTCAGCGACCGGCTCACGATTCACCAAGGACTGTTCTCGAACACCGTGTTCTCGATGGATACGCAGGATCAAGACATACTCTGGATCGGCAGCTTCGGCGGCGTCGCGCGCATAAAATTGTAGCACTCGGCCGGGCGGCCAGGGTCGCGTCCGCCCGGGAAAAGTTGCCGGGGAGCACGGCGCTTATTCCAGCGAGCTGGCCGGCTCCGCTGGCGGGACTTCGCCGTCCGACCGCCGGGACAGTTTCGATTCCCACTCCCACAGCGCGGATCTCGCGCGGCGGATGAAGCGTTCGTCCTCCGCCGGCCCGGCCAGGTGGATATAACTGCGCATCGCGCCCATCGCGCCTGCAAGGTCGCCTGCCTTCTCGCTGACCAGCGCAAGCCCGTAGTACGCGTTGGCCTGGAACGGATTCTGCTCCATCGCGCTGACAAAAAAATCCCGGGCTGCCGGGAACTGGCCCAGTTCGTAAAGCGTAAATCCCATGTTGACCTTGACCTCGGGAATCCCGGCATCGCGCAGCAGAATCTGGTGCCATCGTTTTAACGCCGCTTCGTATTCGCCCTGCTGCATATGCCGCACGGCGAGCCCGAACAGCTGCTCGAGATCCTGGTTGGCGACCGACATTTCCGAGTTTTGCGACAACGGCATATCGACAGGCTGCGTGATCCAGATGCTCAGTAACCAGCCGAAAAACGCTACCAGGCCGAGCAGCAACAGGCCCACCCTGAAATAGCGCAAGCTCGCGCGCCGTGGCATTAGCAGGCGCCGGGCAGGCATCAGATCATACCCTTGTGCGGTGCGGTAGAGACGAAGGGCACACCGAAGAAAGTCAGGAATGCAAGCACGAAACAAGCGCTGACCAGTATCGCATAGACGGCTCTGCGGGGGTGATTCAAGCGCCAGTGCAATACGAAGATGACGCAGATCCAGGTCAGGAAGGCCCATGTTTCCAGCGGGTCCCAGGCCCAGTACCTGCCCCAGGCATCCTGCGCCCACACTGCCCCGAACAGCAACATCAGCGACTCGAAGCAGAACGCGAATGCGAGCAAACGATAACTCGTCGAATCGATAGCCGCAGCGGCGCCGGACCCTTTCTCGCCGGCCAGGCGCAGGTATTCGTATATCGCGAGGCCAGTTGCGAGCATCAACAGGGCAAGAAAAAATTTTCCCGACAGCACGTGAAAATACAGCCATAGCGTATCGTAGGTCGCAGGCAGATGCGTATCCCTTGGGGGAGTCAGCAACAACCAGACCATCAGCAATCCCGGTAACGGGAAAATGAAGCGCATCGCCTCCCGCTGCCGCCGTGCCAGCAGTATGAAGCAGGTGAGACCGAGCATCAGGCTCCACAGGTTACTGCTGAGGATTTCATGGAGACTGATAAACGGGCCGTGCCCGACACGGTCCCAGCGTTGCGCCAGGCTCAGAGTATGACTCGCGAGACCGAGTATACAGGCAGCAATCAGGTATTCGTAGGTGAAGCGCATGCGGTCGAGATAAGCAATGATCAAAGCGGCGGTATAAAATACGCAAGCGGTAATCAGCAGAAAGGTTTCGTCGAGTATTGGCATGTCGGATATTGTAAAGCCTGGCTTCCATGAGGCGAAGGCGGAATCGGGCCTCGATTCCGCAACGCCTACATCACCTGCCGGTCCTCGTCTGACTCATCTTCGGGAGGAACTTCACCGACCAGATCGAGCGGCAGATATACATGAACCCTGGTTCCCTTCCCCTCCTCGCTTTCGATCCTGAGCTGACCACCGTGCGCGCTCACGATGGTATCGCATAGCGACAATCCCAGTCCCGTGCCCTCGCCAAACGGCTTGGTCGTGTAAAAGGTTTCCATCACGTGCTCGAGCGTATCCGCGGACATGCCGGTACCGAAATCCTGCACGCAGCCATGCACCCTGT